>CAYNCW010000076.1:7755-9549 GCA_964395635.1 uncultured Oscillospiraceae bacterium | reverse complement strand
TGCGTGAGAAATGTGATGAAGCAGGGCTCAAAGACATTCTACTTTATGTAGGTGGCAACATCGTTGTAGGCAAGCAACCCTTTGAAGATGTGGAACGTCGCTTCAAGGCTATGGGATTCAACCGTGTTTTTGCTCCCGGCACCCCTCCGGAAGACACCATCGCGGCATTGAGAGAGGATTTGCAGTAACAGCCGATGATTCGGCGGGGTAGGGGAGACTGAAATGACGGCCATTTTACTGATTGATTTTGGCAGCACATATACCAAGGTTACAGCGGTGGATCTTAACAGCGAGCAATTGCTGGGCACTGCTGCCGCCTACACCACAGTACAGACCGATGTGGGTATAGGACTAGAAAATGCCATTGGGCTGTTAACCGAAAAAACCGGTCCCTTGGATTTTGCACAGCGCTATGCATGTTCCTCGGCAGCTGGAGGACTGCGTATGGTTACCAGTGGTTTGGTTCCGGAGCTAACAGCTGAAGCTGCTAAGCGAGCTAGCTTGGGCGCGGGTGCCAAGGTCATCGGTGTGTACTCCTACCAGCTCACAGAGGACGACATTGCCGACATTGAAGCTGCATTCCCCGACATTCTACTGCTTACCGGAGGAACCGATGGTGGAAACAGCGAATGTATTTTGTACAATGCTAAGGTACTATCGGAAATACAGGCAAGATTCCCGATAGTTATAGCCGGTAACCGCAGCGTGGGCAGGCAATGCCAGCGTATACTACAGGACTTTGAAACCCACCTATGTGAGAATGTTATGCCAAAATTCGGCGAACTCAACATTGGACCATGCCAACAGCAAATACGTGATATCTTTTTAAAGCGGATTATCAAAGCAAAGGGACTTAGCAAAGCAAGCGAGCTGATTTCCGGCATTATGATGCCCACCCCGTCTGCAATGTTGGCAGCAATGGAATTGTTGGCAGGAGGTTGCGAAGGGGAATCGGGTATTGGTGAACTCATCGGTGTGGATGTAGGCGGTGCAACAACCGACATCTACTCTATAGCGAGTGGTATGCCAACCGGTGTGGGAACAGTTTATAAAGGGTTGCCGGAGCCCTATTCCAAAAGGACTGTTGAAGGCGATATCGGTATGCGCTACAGTGTGCAGGGCATTGTCGAAGCAGCGGGACTAGCACGAGTTGCCCAGATGGCTCAACTGTCCGAGCAGCGCACTGCAGAGCTTGTACAGATGCTTTCCCAACAGACCGATACACTGCCCCAAACCTCTGAACTTGAGTCTTTGGATTTTGCACTGGCTTCATTGGCTATCGAAACAGCAGTGGCTCGTCATGCCGGAACCATGCAGCAGATCTATACACCGGCCGGGCTGACCAATCTCCAAGAGGGCAAGGATCTTACCGGGGTAGAACGTGTGGTTGTAACCGGTGGTGCCCTAATACACACCAAACGCACTGGTCAAATTGCCGGGCATGCGCTGTATAGCCAGCAACAGCCCACATCACTGCGGCCACACAAGGCCGAAATACTTGTAGACCGAAGCTATATCCTAGCGGCTATGGGACTTTTATCCCAGCATCATCCCAGGACCGCTTTAAAAATAATGAAAAGGAGTTAACAGGTGATGGAGATAAAGAATAAACGTATTCCGGATGCCGAATTTCATGCGATTAGAGCTGAGGTGCTCACCCAATGGCCCACCGGTAAAGATGTTAATCTAGATGAAGGTATTGCTTTCCAGAAAAGTTTGCCCAAGAGCAAGGTTTTCTCCCTTAAGCTGAGAAAGGCTAAGCAAGACGGCGTTACTCTGATTCAGCCCCGCGCT
>CAYNCW010000076.1:0-7745 GCA_964395635.1 uncultured Oscillospiraceae bacterium | reverse complement strand
GGTGTTGCGCTGATTAAAGAACATATTGAACTGCTGACCTACCTGCAGGATAAAGGCGAAGCCGACCTGTTGCCCACCACCATAGATAGCTATACTCGTCAAAACCGTTATGAAGAGGCTGAGAAGGGTATTGCGGAATCTGTGAAAGAGAGCAAATCCATGCTCAATGGCTTTCCCGCAGTCAACCACGGTGTCCATGGCTGTCGGCAGATTATAGAGAGCCTCAACCTGCCTGTGCAGATGCGCCACGGTACCCCCGATGCTCGTCTGTTGGCCGAGATTGGGTATTCCGGCGGTTTTACCAGCTACGAGGGTGGCGGCATCTCTTATAATATTCCCTATGCTAAAAATGTATCGCTGGAAAAGACTATCCGCGACTGGCAATATGTAGACCGCCTGACCGGTATTTATGAGGAAGCAGGGGTTCCTATCGACCGCGAACCCTTCGGCCCCCTCACCGGTACACTGGTACCCCCCAGCATCTCTCATTCAATTGCGATTATCGAAAGCCTTTTGGCTGCTGAGCAAGGTGTTCGCAATGTCACTGTTGGTTATGGCCAATGCGGCAATCTCATTCAGGACGTAGCAGCTATTCGCACACTGCAACTGCTGACAGAGGAATACCTGGCCAAATATGGCTACGGGGATGTCACTGTCTGCACTGTGCTGCACCAATGGATGGGTGGATTCCCGCAGGACGAAGCAAAGGCTTTCAGTGTTATTTCTTGGGGTTCTGCAGTTGCGGCGCTATCCAAAGCCACCAAGGTTATCGTAAAAACACCCCACGAGGCTATGGGTGTTCCCACAATGGAAGCCAATGCCCAAGGCCTGCGCTGCACCAAACAGATGATCTCCATGCTGCGGGACCAAACTCTGCCAGCTGATAGCCTGGAAACCGAAATGCGCATCATCACCGAAGAAACCCGCTGCATCGTGGACAAATGCTTTGAGCTGGGTGGCGGCGATATCGCAGTGGGAGCAGTTCGTGCATTCCAAGCAGGAGTTATCGACATTCCTTTTGCTCCTAGCCGTTATAACGCCGGCATTATGTTGCCCGCCCGGGATAACAACGGCGCAATCCGTATACTCAATCCCGGCTCTGTTCCTTTCTCCAAAGAGCTGCTTGACTTTAGCCGTGAAAAAATTGAAGAGCGTGCAAAAGCAGAAAAACGCAAGGCATCCTTCCAGATGGTTATCGATGACGTTTACGCCATTTCCAAAGGCCGTTTAGTAGGCAGACCCTAATAGAGGAAATCTCGGTGGCGGATATGGAACTCCGCTTACAACATAAACCGAATTTGGAGGAATTACCATGAAAATTATCGACGTTATCTGCTCCAAGGGACGCACAGGTTTTTTCTTTGACGACCAACGCGCCATCAAAAAAGGTGCTGTATCCGACGGCGCCGCTTACATAGGCGAAACAGCAACCCCGGGCTTTGCGGCTATTCGGCAGGCGGGAGAATCTATCTCGGTGATGATCGTCCTGGAAGATGGCCAGATTGCCTACGGCGATTGTGCTGCAGTGCAGTATAGTGGAGCAGGCGGCCGTGATCCGCTGTTCCTTTCCGAGAACTTTATCCCGGTTATCCAAGAACATATTCGCCCCCAGCTGATTGGCAAGGAAGCCGATAGCTTTAAAGAGCTTGCACATATGGTGGAGGCTATTCAGGTGGATGGTCAGCGGCTGCACACTGCTATCCGCTACGGCGTAACCCAGGCCATACTCGATGCTGTTGCCAAGGCAAGCAAACGGCTGATGTGTGAGGTTGTTGCCGATGAATACGGCACCACCGTTACCGATAAGGAGATTCCAATCTTCACCCAATCCGGTGATAACCGTTATGAAAACTCCGATAAGATGATTATGAAGGGTGCGCAGGTATTACCCCATGCCCTGATTAACCATGTAAAGACAAAGTTGGGCGAAAAAGGTGAATTGTTGGCCGAGTATGTAGGTTGGCTCCGGGATCGTATCCTAAAGCTGCGACTCAACGATGATTACGCGCCGGTCTTGCATATCGATGTATATGGCACCATAGGTGCAGCTTTTGGCAACGACAATTATGAAGCCATGGCTGACTATCTGGCAAAGCTGGAGGAGATTGCAAAGCCGTTCCATCTGCGTATAGAGGGCCCAATGGATGTTGAAGATCGCCAAAAGCAAATGGAAGCACTGCGGGAACTGACCCGTGTTGTTGACCAACGGGGCATCAATGTGGAACTGGTGGCCGATGAATGGTGTAATACCTTGGAAGACATCATCTTCTTTGCCGACAATAAAGCAGGCCATATGGTGCAGATCAAAACCCCTGACCTGGGTGGCATCAACAATATCGTTGAGGCAGTGCTTTATTGTAAGAAAAAAGGCATCGGCGCCTACCAGGGTGGAACTTGTAATGAAACCGACCGCTCTGCTCAAGTTTGTGTCAACATCGCGATGGCCACCGAGCCGGTGCAGATTTTGGCAAAACCCGGTATGGGCGTTGACGAAGGCTATATGATTGTCTACAATGAGATGCAGAGAATTCTCGCTATTCGTAAAGCAAAAGCCAACAAATAGAAGGAGGAAATCGCCATGAAACCGGAGTACAAGATTCTGTCTGCCACCGCTATTTTAGGCTATGGCTTTCCGATTGCAAGCTTTGAGGAGGGCATGAAGCGCAACCCTGATCTCATAGCTGTAGATGCCGGATCCAGCGACCCTGGCCCATACTATCTTGGCGCAGGCGTTTCCTTCACCGACCGCGACGCTGTAAAGCGGGATTTGGAAATTATGATCAAGGCCGGTGTTGAAGCAGGTATCCCTGTTGTAGTGGGAACCGCCGGTGGTAGTGGCGGCGAGCCCCATCTCCAGTGGAACAAGGAGATCGTTGAGGAAATTGCCAAGGAAAATGACCTTCATTTTAAAATGGCCGTTATTCACGCTGAGTTCTCCAAGGAGGATGTGAAAAAGGCGTTGGCTGCCGGTAAGGTACATCCTTTGGAGCCAGCTCCTCAGCTCACCAACGAGCTCATTGATGCAACCACTCGAATTGCTGCCCAGATGGGTGAGGAGCCTTTTGTCAAAGCGTTGGAAGGTGGTGCACAGGTTATTTTGGCTGGGCGCACCTACGACCCTGCAGTGTTTGCTGCACCTGCCATTAAGGCTGGATATGACAAAGGTCTTGCCATCCACCTTGGTAAAATTCTTGAATGTGCCTCTATCTGCGCAACTCCCGGTAGTGGAAGTGACTGTATGTTCGGCTATATCGGAGAAGACTATTTCCGTGTAGAGCCACTGAACAACATTCGCAAATGCACCACCCTTTCGGTAGCTGCCCATACCTTATATGAAAAGACCAATCCCTATATTCTCCCAGGCCCTGGCGGTCATCTTGACCTGACCAACACCAAATTTGAGCAGGATACTGAAAACACCGTTAAGGTATCTGGCAGCAAGTTTGTGCCTGCTGAAAAATACACCGTTAAGCTGGAGGGTGCACGCCTCATCGGTTACCGCACCGTTTCCATCGCCGGTACCCGTGACCCAGTGATGATCTCCCGCATTGATGATATCATTAAGGGCGTTCGGGAGCGTGTGGCTGACAATTTTAAGGGAAAACAGTGGGACTACCATCTGCGCTTCAACATTTACGGTCGCGATGGCGTAATGGCTGAGCTTGAGCCCACACCTTCTGTTGAAGGTGTCCATGAGCTGGGCATTGTGATAGAGGCAGTAGCCGAAACCCAGAAGATGGCAGACACCATCTGTGCCTTTGCTCGATCCACCATGTTGCATTACGGCTACGAGGGGCGCCGCGCAACAGCCGGTAATCTGGCGTTCCCTTATTCTCCCAGCGACTTCCACGCCGGTGAGGTCTATGTTTTCAGCGTCTACCACATTGTCGAGGTCGACGATCCAGTCACACCGTTCCCCATCGACTATGTTCAGCTTTAATTAAGGAGGTAAACGCTATGATTACAAAGCTCACCGATATAGCAGACATCATCCGCAGCAAAAACTCCGGCCCCTATGAGCTAACGCTGGATGTTATGTTTAAAGATTTTGAAAGCTTTCATAAAGCTTGCGACCGTAAGATCTTTAACGAAAAGGTTGTCTGTGATTTGTATCGCATCACACCGGATAAGATCATCAATATTATCGAGTTTCATCCGGCAAAGGCTATCAAGATCACCATCAAGCGCCCCATCTGTTCAGGAGATCTGGGTGAAACCGATGTTTACGGTGCCCAGCAGCACGCCCCATTGTTGAACTACACATTTGAGTTTTAAAAACCTAACCACTCTTTATGTAGCGCAATAACGGCGGGTTCAACCTGACCAATACGCTGTCCAGAATCAACGCAATGTGCCCTCTGAGCTACCCGGCGCCAACCCACCGGATATCTTGAGGGCACTCATTTTATTATGATAGGAGGATATGTATGCCTCATGCACCTATTATGCAACGTAACCATTTGTATAGTGTCTTTTTTGCCCCTCGTGGCAGTGTTCGTATCTACGAGCTGGGCATAAACATAGCTCAGCAGTACCTGAGCCCTGCAGATAAGCTCATAGGCATTATTGGTGAGGCTGGTTCGGGCAAGAGTATACTGGTAAAAGGCATGTTCCCCGGACTGGAGCTTTCCAACGACGATGAAGGGGTTAATGTCCGCCCATTGCCGCTTCTTTCCTTAGATGAAGCCACCTTTTACAGCCCTCATACCTACCATATCGATATGCGATTTGAATCAGCCTTTACCCAGATGCATGTCTTAGCGGATGCGGTGATATCAGCTATCAACAAAGGCAAACGAGTGATTGTGGAACATTTCGATCTGCTGTTTCCCATCATTGGACGCAACGCCAATCTGCTCATCGGGGTAGGGGAGGAGATCATAGTCACCCGTCCAACCCTTTTTGGGCCTGAGCCACAGGATATTGCAGAAATTGTATTTAAGTCTGTAAAATTCCGTAAGATGGCGCATACTGCTGAGGATCTATGCGAGCACTATATGCTCAACTCATCAGGAATCAAATATGAGCATTCTGACGTGAAGCACGGCTTTGTGCTCTCCTTTGACCACAAACCAGATTTGGATCTCATCTGGTTGGAGAAAAAGGTCAAGGAAGCTATTGAGGAGGACATTTCCATCTCGTATCATGATGAGAATCATATCCTTATTGGCGAAGAGATGCATGTCTGTACTGGCCCGCGAACCCATGTCCGCAGTACAGGCGAAATTGAGAACTTTAAGCTTTTAAAGGACTTTCCATACGATTCTGTAAATGATCGCTACCTTATGGTGGGCTTAGTAGGCACCAAATGGGATGAAATCGGCAATGACTTAAATCGCATATCATTTTAGAAGCGGATAAGCAAATGTGGGTATGCCATCCCCTGATACTGATTTGGAGGTGGCTTGTTTTTTTATACCCAAATTTACAGGAGGGGTTTTATGGCAGTTCATTTTGATCTATACCAAACGGTAGCCATGGCGGTTGTTGTCTATTTTATTGGACAGTTTATACGCAAAAAAGTTCCCTTTTTTGAAAAGTATTGTATTCCCGCCCCTGTTGTTGGAGGGTTGATGTTTGCCCTACTGACCCTGACCCTCAATGTCACCGGTGTAATGGTGGTGACAATGGATGATACCATGCGCAGTGTGTTTATGATGCTGTTCTTCACCAGCATAGGCTTTACCGCAAGCTTTAAGGTGCTCAAAGCTGGAGGTATTAAGGTGATTATGCTATTGGTTGTATGTACCTTCTTGCTGATTTGCCAAAATGTTGTTGGCGTGGGGTTGGCAAAGCTCTTTGGGTTAAATCCACTTATTGGCCTCTGCACAGGTTCTATCTCGATGATTGGAGGACACGGCACTGCCGGTTCCTTTGGCCCATTGTTCGACTCTATGGGGGTTAAGGGCGCATCCAGCGTTGCTGTGGCCGCTGCCACCTTTGGTTTGGTAATGGGCGGTATCATCGGCGGACCGGTGGCCAAACGGCGCATAATTAAAAACAACATAGAAACCCCAATGGGTCACATTGATGCCACCCACGATATCAAAACCAATGAAGCTGTACAGGCCAAGCACCTTCAGTTTCCCGCCCAACGCACCCTTGAGGCATTTTCCATCTTGTTTTTGGCAGCAGGGATTGGCGGTGTAGTTACAACCCTTATTGCCAAAACCGGCGTTACATTCCCGGGCTATATAGGCGCAATGCTGGTGGCTGCCGCTATTCGCAATATTTCCGATTTTACAAGCGTATTTACCGTTATGGATGATATGATAGAGGTGCTGGGCAATGTCTCTCTGCTGCTATTCCTTTCTATGACCTTAATGAGCTTGCGGCTGTGGGAGCTGGCTGAGTTGGCAATTCCCATGATTGTCATGCTGGTAGCACAAACAGTTATTATGGCGGCTATTGCCTATTACATAACCTTTAACTTTATGGGCAGAGATTATGAGGCTGCTGTTATGTGCTCTGCCAGCTGCGGATTTGGTATGGGGGCTACGCCCAATGCCATTGCCAATATGCAAGCAATAACCAGTAAATATGGACCTGCCCCCAAAGCCTTTTTTGTGGTGCCTATTGTGGGCAGTATGTTTATCGACTTTGTAAATGGCAGCGTTCTAACAGTTTTTGTAAACTTTCTGAAATAAAAACCAGTGGCGCCCTGACACCGGATATACCGGCATAGGGGCGCCACTAGTTTGTCATACCGTTTGCTATCGCTGCGCTTTTTTCTATCTCCCGTTGCAGTCACCAGCTGCATCTGATTCGGATCATGGCGAAGCTCAGCGGGGGATTTGATTTCCACTCCGTTTTCCGCTTTGAAGCTCTGTACGTTGAAGGATTTCTGCACAAAAGATTTGGCCAGCATAATCTGGTGGGACAGCGCGTACTCTTATAGACTGTGTATGAATACCACACATTTCAGGAAAGGGTTTATGCGAATTACCATCCAGCAAAAAAGTTGGTTAAATTGCTTGTGTCTTGCCGAAAACGGGGAACGGGATTTGAAAAATCCCTTAATTGTGGAGTATAATTATTTCGGCAAGGTAAAAATCTTTTCTGCGTTGTTTGTAGTGGCGGCGAGTTTGAAAATTTATATTAGCAGAAGCTCACAAACAAGTAGAAATCGAACTGCAGAGTCGGGGGCACAGTTTTGGCAGACTTTGTAATAGATATATAGTGTCAGACAAATGATTGAAAAAAAGATATGCTCTTAACGGAGCATTAGCCTCCATACAGCAAATACCGCTGGGTTTTATCGCCTTTCTTTTTTCAATAACACACGTTTTTTTAGGAGTGGAAATATGAAAAAATTGATAGTTGGGATGTCGATGAAAAAGTTACTAATTGCATTTGTAATTTTTGTTTATTTTGTACCGGTATCTATTATTCTGGTTCTATACACAATCTCCACACAGGAAACGCAGGAATCGTCATCCCTTGCGGTTTTTGTAATCCCGTTATTGCTTATGCTCGCTGTGTGTGTACTGGTAGCAGTAAATATTGCAGGCGCGGTATATACCGTAATTCGTTATCGAACTTTACCATTCAGAACGATTATGGTTTTCAAATTATGTCTTATTCCGTTCTATATCGTTAATTTCGCTTGCTGGCTTCTTGCTTCCATGGTTTTTCATATTGCGTTAGTTATCTGGCCAATTATTCCATTCATCATAGCGTATACATATTTTACAATGCTCGGAACATCCGTACATATCATTGCTAAACTATTTACATTGAGGCGA
>CAYNCW010000075.1:0-9648 GCA_964395635.1 uncultured Oscillospiraceae bacterium | reverse complement strand
AGCCAGTACGGTAATGGATGGGTTATTGGAGTTTTCTATGACCATGTCCTGCCCGGAGTCTGCCAAAGCGGCGCTGCTCAGCCCAGAGCCTATGGCGTTTCAAATAAGCGAAATGGAGCTGGACACCGACAGTGGTATTCTTAAAGGTGGAGTAAGGCAGATTGCTAAAAATGAAGATAACCAAGCATATCTCCCCTATGCATGGGCTATACGGGAGTGCTGTATTGATGTTTTGCAGCATCGCCAAACAGCCTTGGCAGATCGAATATTCATCATTGGTCTTATGCTTAGAAAAATTGTAGAGCTGAAAGATCAAGGTAAGGTAGAGGAGATTCCCGGGGCACTATCCTTGTATGTAGCTGCCACCAAGGACGGACAATACAACAATGTTCTAGAAAGCTTCTCCCATACCAGCGAAATGCAGGCGGCACTGGAGTCTATTTTGGTGCAGACCATAATCCTTCACTCTGTTGAGGATAAAAGCGCCTACAAGCCCTTTAAACAGTTTGTTGCTGAGGTTATGACGATATTTGGCGATAAAATAGAGTTAAAACCTGGGGAATTGGAGCCATACTTGCAGATTCATGAATATGTGGAAGAGCGGGCTGCAAAGCACTGGGACGGCTTTATGCAGCAATATGGACATGTTTTGGAAAACTACTTTGTAAACTATGTGTTTGCCCATATCTTTCCCTTTACCCATAGTGATGAAAACCTAAGCCTCTACCATCACTTTATTATTCTGGCAGAGCAGTATGCCATATTCCGTATGGTGCTCAGCACCAATGCAGACCCTGAGCAAGGCATTACCCAACAACAGCTGCTGCATACCATAAAGGGATTATCCCAAGTGAATCAGCATAGTCCTGTGCCTAAACGCATTGTAGAGACCTATCGGAACACCGAATGTGATAGCTTGGCACACATATCTTTCCTATTGCGTTAGTTTAAGCAGATGTGGTATGCTATAAGCGAATATTTACCTATCTAACCAACATAAGAGGAGAGATGCTTAAAATGAACTTACAAGACGAAAACAAAAGCAGTATTTATGCCATGGATGGTGTAGATAACCAGCAGGGAGCTGCACTGTATGTGGCAAAGGTAATGGGCTGGATGTTTATTGGCCTGCTTACTACAGCAGTATCCACGTTGTTATGCCTGGCAGTGCCGGCAATCTATTACACCATCTTTTCATCCAATTTGGTGTTTGGTGTACTCATCGGCCAGGTTGTGCTGGCAATGTTCTTTTCTTTACGGCTGCATAAACTCAGCCCGGCTGCAGCAACCGTTTCCTTTATGGCCTACTCTGCGCTAACCGGTGTAACCATGTCTTTGATAGCATTACTGTTTGAGCTTTCCAGCATTCTGTTTATCCTGGGCATGACTGGACTTATATTTCTTCTCATGGCTGTGTATGGGTATGTAACCAAAACCGACCTGACATCCATTGGCAAACTGGCTATGTTTGGTCTTATTGGTGTGATACTGGCCGGGGTTGTGAACATGTTTTTGAAGAACACCATGGTGGATCTAGTGGTCAGCGCTATTGCCATTATCATTTTTATTGGCCTAATCGCTTACGACACACAGAAGATAAAATCCTTTTACCTGGATGCAGTGGAATCCGGTTATGACGAAGATAGCCCGGAGGTGCGTAAAATGGCTATCTTTGGCGCCTTTATGCTCTATCTGGATTTTATCAATCTGTTCATCCGCCTACTGCGCATCTTTGGAAAACGCCGCAGGTAACTTACATATACACAACAAAACAGTGCAGCGGAACAATTTTTCCGCTGCACTGTTTTTATTTTTTGGGCCAATTTATCCAGCTTTTTGATTACAATAAGTAAGGCTATACAAACTTTACTGCGGTACCATAGGCCAATATCTCAGCGGCTCCATCCATAACGCTGGAAGAAGAGTACCGAAGGCCAACAATGGCATCTGCCCCCAGTGCGGTGGCTTCCTTGGTCATTCTGTCGGTGGCGATGATTCTTGCTTCGGTAAGCATCTCGGTGTATCCCACTAGCTCGCCCCCCACAATGGTTTTTAGTCCAGCCATAATGTCTCTGCCAATATGCTTGGACTGCACAACGCTTCCCTTCACCATATCCAAATGCTGCAGGTTTTTTCCAGAGATAGTTTCTGTGGTGGTCAGTATCATCATAAGTCACTCCTTATAAAAATGTCAGGATAATGTTTAACGGGTAGAAAGCCAGATAGCCTCAGATTCGTGCCGCTTGGGCCGCTCCATTAGATTTTTAATGGCATCCTCAACCGAATGCCCCTCATAAAGCACCTTATAGGTTTCTTTTACAATGGGCATGGTCACCTTGTGCTTGCGGCTGAGCTCATAGGCTGCTTTGGTGCAGGGGTATCCCTCCACGGTCATACCAATCTCTTGAATAGCTTTGTGGGGATTCATACCCTGGCCGATTAAAATACCGCAGCGGCGGTTTCTGCTGTGCATACTGGAACAGGTTACGATCAAATCCCCCATTCCCGAAAGCCCGGCAAAGGTTTCGGATTTGGCGCCCAAGGCCACCCCAAGACGAGATATTTCTGCCATACCCCGGGTAATCAGAGCAGCTTTCGTATTGTCTCCGCAGCCCAAACCGTCCAGTACTCCGGCCGCCAATGCAATTATGTTTTTAAGAGCACCGCCATATTCTACCCCCAGTACGTCATCACTTAGGTAGATTCGCAAGGTTTCGTTCATTAGGGTATCTTGCACAAACTCGGCGGCGGTTCGGTTGCGGGATGCTGCCACAATGGTTGTGGGAATGCCTCTGCCCACCTCTTCGGCGTGGGATGGGCCGGAAAGCATTACCCCAGGGTTATCCCGCAGTTCTTCGTCTAAAATATCCGAAAGGGTTTTTAGGGTATCTGCCTCCAGACCTTTGGAGACACAGGCAACCGGCACACCCTTGGGCAGACCGCTTTCGGCCAATACCTTACAGGTGGATCGAATGGCGAAGGATGGTGTGGCAAGGATCACCAGCTCCTGATCTGAGAGGGTGTCCAAAGAGCTTGTTATGGTGATATCTGAAGAAATTTCAATGCCGGGCAGAAGCTTGGTATGCTGCCGCAGCCTGTCCAACTCTGCAACCTCCTCTGGAAAAGGAGACCACATGGTAACCCTATGGCCGTATTTGTGAGACATCACCGCCAAGGCAGTACCAAAGCCGCCGGCGCCCAGTATGAGTATATTGGACATAAACATTCCTCCTGTGATAAGGTATGCGGTGTAGTAAAGTGTGTGGTTATTTTTTCTGCCCAAACTTGTTTTCGGTTCCGTTTAACAGCCGCTTAATGTTTTCACGATGGTTTACCAGTATGATCATACCGATCACCGAAGCGAAGATGGTATCGTATACAAATGGCTTGCCCTGAAACCAGAGCAATAAAAAGGTTAAAATCGGGTAGGTAATTGCCCCCAAAATAGATCCCAGAGATACAATTTTGGTGATAAATACAAAGGGAATAAAGAAAACCGATACGATTATAAAAGCCAAAGGATTGGTTACCGAAATAATTGCCAGGCAGGTGATAACCCCTTTTCCGCCCCTAAATTTAAAGTATAAAGGATACATATGCCCCAGCAGAACAAACAGCCCTGAAAGATAGCCTGCATCCATTATGGTGACAGAAAAACACGAAAAAATCCATCGAGACAAAAAAACAGCTGCTACAGTTTTAGAAAAATCCCCCAAGGCGGTGGCAACAGCTAATTTTTTGCCGTAGGTGCGCAGCATATTGGTCATACCTGCATTGCCGCTGCCATACCGGCGAATATCGTCTTTGGCCACCAACCCAGACACAATTAGGGCAAAGTTGAGGCTACCCAATAAATAGGACAACAAAGCTGCACATCCAAACGCAATCAAGGTTTGTGTGGTCATAAATGCCGCGCTCCTTTATTATGATTTTGAACATTTGCACTGGGAATATTCGGTATTATGTACTCCAAAATGTAATATGCTTTCATAAAATTACAGTTTGGAGGTAAACTTACGTATACAATGTAACAGTATTAGTATCTACAGACAAGGTTGCTACTTGTCTCCCCGCTCTCGAACAATCATGCGGATAGGGGTCCCCTCCATACCAAAGGTCTCGCGAATTTGGTTTTCCAAATACCGTTGGTAGGAAAAATGAAACAGCTCTGCCTTGTTTACAAAGCAAACAAAGGTGGGCGGTTTGGTAGATGCTTGGGTCATGTAATAGATCTTCAGGCGTTTGCCTTTATCCGACGGCGGTTGGACTCTGGCTGTGGCATAGCTCAGCAAATCGTTGAGCATACCGGTAGAGATACGCATAGCGTTTTGTTGTGCTACGTGGTTGATCAAAGCAAACAATCTATCAATGCGTTGCCCGGTGTGGGCAGAAATAAAGATAAACGGTACATAGCTCATAAAGGAGAAATCGTGCTCCAGTTGGGTGCGCATCTCCTGCATGGTTTTATCGTCCTTCTCCACCGCATCCCATTTGTTTACAGCAACAATACAGCCTTTGCCTGCCTCGTGGGCATAGCCTGCTATTTTGCTATCCTGATCGGTGAACCCTACTGTAGCATCCAGCATAATCACGCATACATCCGCTCTATCCACAGCCATATAGGCCCGCAGTACGCTATAATGCTCAATTGCATCGTTCACCTTGGACTTGCGGCGGATACCTGCTGTATCAATGAGCACAAATTTGCCCTGTTGATTTTCAATTTTGGTATCGGTGGCATCCCGAGTGGTGCCTGCCATATTGGATACAATTACCCGTTCTTCCCCGGCTATTTTGTTCACCAGGCTGGATTTCCCCACATTGGGCTTGCCAATAATGGCTACCTTTATGGTATCATCCTCTTCCTCCAAAGGTTTGTCGAAATCGATGTGGGCGAAAGCGGCATCCAAAAGATCACCGGTTCCATGGCCGTGAGCGGCAGAAACCGCTACCGGATCCCCCAGCCCCAGGTTGTAGAATTCATAAAACTCCACCGGCATATTGCCAATGCTATCGCATTTGTTGACACATAGGACAATTGGCTTGCCACTTTTTTGCAGCATAGATGCCACATCCGCATCATTTGCGGTGACTCCAGACCTGAGATCTGCAACCAAAATGATAACATCCGCAGAATCAATAGCCACCTGTGCTTGCCTGCGCATGGAAGAGAGCATTTCGCTGGTATCAAAGGGTTCAATACCGCCGGTATCAATAAGGGTAACCTCATGATTAAGCCACTCGCAGGTGGCATAGATCCGATCCCGGGTAACACCGGGTGTATCTTCTACAATAGACAGGCGTTTTCCGATTAATTTATTAAACAGTGTGGATTTTCCTACATTAGGCCGCCCCACAATAGCGATAATGGGTTTGGACATGGTATCCCCCCGATAGTTGATATGCCTAAGCAGGCAGTATATAGACACACATTGGCTGGTAAGCCAATGAAAATACGCGCTTTCATTGAGTGAAATCAGGTATGTTGGATCGACTACAGCCGGTTCCCAGCAAGGCCTCCAAAAGGGATTGCCCAGCATTCTCCACAGGCAAAACCGGTACCCCAAGTTGCTTCGCCAACTGGGTAAGCTCCATAGAATCCAAAAACAGATCCCCTTCATGCCGCAGCATAGCGCTGGGTATCAGCAGAGCATCTCCCAAATCTTTGCCCTTGAGCCGGGCCAGAATATCCTCTCCAGTAATAAGCCCTGCTACGGTAATGGTTTCCCCAAAAAAGAGGTTGGGGATACAATACACAGTGCCGGTGAGTCCCGGAAACTTGTTGCAGGCAGCCTGGAACAAGTCGCTGATAAAAGGATAGGCTGCTTTTCCGGTAGCAATAGACACCCGCCGATGAACCAAAGAACAATGGGCATCCTCCAGGGCAGAAAAAAACTCGTCCAACAAAAGTGCCAGCATCCCTACGCCGTTTTCCAGCTGAGGGTACTCCTCATAAAAGGAGGCCTCCGGCAATGGGTTACCTGCAGCCAAATACAGCTCATCTGCAGCATAAAAGATTCGCCTGCCGGTTTTCGCCAGCATTTGATCTCCCGCAGTATGCACCGCATGGATTACTGCAGCGGCTTCCTGTTGGGTAAACAGCCGCAGTTGGGGTAATTTCTCCCGGAATTTGGTCAGCCCCACCGGCACCACCGCCACCGACTGGAGGAGGGGTGTATACTGAGCTAGATCCTGTAGTGATCGTTCAAGCTCAGGGCCGTCGTTAAAGCCGGGGCAAAGCACCAGCTGGGCATTTACCTGAATGCCGGCTTTGACCAACCTATCAATATACGCAAGCACCTCTCCCGATCGGGGATTACCCATCATTTGCACCCGCAGATCCGGGTTGGTGGTGTGCACCGAAACATTTACAGGACTGATACGCATTTTAATAATGCGATCGATGTCCTTTTCTTCCAGGTTTGTGAGGGTGATGTAATTGCCGAACAGAAAAGACATACGGCTATCGTCATCTTTAAAGTATAAAGATTCTCTCAAGCCCTTTGGCAGCTGATCGATAAAGCAAAAGACGCATTTGTTTTTGCAAAAACGCTGCTTGTCCATTAAATAGGTGTCAAACACAAGGCCCAGATCCGCATATCTGCCTTTACGTACAGATTTGGTATATACCTGACCCTGGGGAGATTCCAGCACCAAATTTAGTTGGGGTTCGGTGGAGTAAAACCGGTAATCCAGCACATCGTTAATCTCGTTCTCGCCAATGCGCACAAGGCGGTGTCCCGGCGCAATACCGTACTGTTGGGCAATAGAATATTGCTCCACATCTTGTATAGTTACCGCCACCCAATACCTCCTTATACGAAAACAGAGGTGGAACTGGTTCCACCTCCATTTGGTGCCGCTTCAGCGTAGAATCGTACACTGTTGTTAAGCGCCTACCTGGATTATCTGCTTTCCGTTGTAATACCCACAGTTGCCACAAACCCTATGAGGGGTTTTTAGCTCGCCGCACTGTGTGCACTTGGAGAAAGCAGGCGCGCTCAGTTTCCACACATTGGATCTTCTTTTGTTTTTGCGGGCCTGGGAGTGTTTTCTCTTTGGTACTGCCATGTCGGGCACCTCCTTATACTGATATCATCTGCGGCTTAGGCGGTATGCCCGCGCAAGCTTTATTTGTTCTATCTAAAACTATGGTAAGATAATTTTAGCCTGTACAGAAATGGGTTATACCTGGGAGCATGTGCATTCTTGTTGGTTTTTGTTTACCCCACAGCGTGGGCAAAGTCCCTTACAATCGGCGCTGCAAAGGGCCACTGTGTCCACATGTAGGCATAAATCTGCCCCCACCAACTCATCCAGATGCAAAATACCATCAGGCACAAGCACCAGAGTATCGTTTTCCTCATCCTGTATCTCTTCCGCCAATGTGTGGGAAAACGCAGCCTTCCCCTCCTGGCTGACCGGGGTCAGACAACGGGCACAGGGCAGCTGCAAGATGTATTGGGCGGTGTAGGAAAGGGTGAGAATGCCTGAGCGCTCCCGCACTTCCCCTTCTACCGAAACAGGCGCAGAAAAGGGATGCTGGCCAAACACGGTCAGATGGCTGAGATCCAGCTGGGTGGAAAAAGCAATGGCTCTTTCACCTGTGCCGGCCCCCAATTTTCTTATGTTGACCTGCATTTTCCAAAGCCTTCTTTCACCATGCACAAAAGCGCAAAAAGATTTAGATACCTTCCCTTTTGAGAAAAACAGAAGGTACTAAAACAAGAGTCACGCAATCATTATAAAGAATTGCGTGACTTTTGTCAATAACAATTGAAAATTCCCTTAAAATAACCCAAATTTTCCAACTACACCAGTTGCTGTATATGGTTATTGGGCAATTAGCGGACGGATAGACTCGGGCAAATCGGCAGGATCACAGGAGATAGTAAAGGTAACGACAGTAGCGGTATCGGCAACAAGGGCAGAAACCTTCTGCACAAAGTTTTCCAAAACATCCATATTCTTTTCGCTCTTGCCGCAGAGGATTTTAAAGGTAGCATCTCCAAAAATCTCGGTAATATCATAGTTTCCGGCCAAAAGACCGGCAATAAATCCATAGTAAGCATCCTGGCCGTTAAATTTATACTCTTCAATGTCGATAAGGCGGATCTTGTGGCTCAAGTCAAACTTAAGGGCATCCCCCTTTTCTATGCAAACAACATTCCCTTTGGAGTTTTCTGCTGCTTCGTTAACGAGATTGATAAGTGCTTTTGTCTTGCCGGTGCCTTTATTGCCAACAATCAGTTTTACCATACCAAACTACTCCCTTTCTACCTTAATATTATAGTTGACGCCCCAGGGCGTGTATGGACTGTTTTTATTTGAGCTTTTCTTCCAGTGCGGCCTTGTGAGCTTCATATCCCGGTTTGCCCAAGAGTGCAAACATATTGGCTTTGTAGCTCTCCACCCCTGGCTGATCGAAGGGGTTAATGCCCAGCAGATATCCGCTGATGGCACAGGCTTTTTCCATAAAGTACACCAGGTATCCAAAAGAGTGTTCGCTCATATCAGAAAGATCCAGCACCACAACCGGTGTGCCGCCCTCCACATGAGCTAAGGTTGTGCCCAGGAAAGCCTTTTCGTTTACCACCGAGAGGTTTTGGTTGCAGAGGAAGTTGAGTCCGTCAAAATTATCGCCAGCCGGCTCTAAATAAAAGTCCTGCTTAACCGACTTTACGTTGACAACCGTTTCAAACAGATTGCGGCTTCCATCCTGCACAAATTGGCCCAGCGAGTGGAGATCGGTGGAGAAGATCATAGATGCAGGGAACAATCCCTTTTGATCCTTGCCTTCGCTCTCTCCAAACAGCTGCTTATACCATTCGCACATCATGGCAAATCCCGGCTCGTAGGAGACCAGAATTTCGATGGCCTTGCCTTTGCGATAGAGCATATTCCGCACTGCAGCATAGGTATAGCAGTGGTTTTTGGTAAGATCGTTTACGCCACAGTCCTTTTGCGCTGCTGCGGCCCCTGCCATAATGGCGTCCAAATCACAGCCAGCCACAGCAATAGGCAAAAGCCCAACTGCAGTCAGCACCGAAAACCGGCCACCCACATCGTCTGGGATCACAAAGCTTTCCCAGTTTTGATCATCCGCCAGCTGCTTCAGGGTGCCTCTGGCCTTGTCGGTGGTGGCGTAGATGCGCTTTCCAGCGCCGTCTTTGCCGTATTTTTGCTCCAGCAGATCCCGGAATACCCGGAACGCCAAAGCAGATTCGGTAGTGGTACCGGATTTGGAGATTACATTCACCGAAAAATCCTTATTTTTGCACAAGGTAAGGATTTCGTTGAGATAGGTGGCGCTTAAATTGTTGCCCACAAAGTAAATATCCGGTGTATCCTTGGGCAGGGAATTGTAAAATGGAGAACGTATAAATTCGATTGCTGCGCGTGCGCCCAAATAGCTTCCACCAATGCCGATAACCACCAGCACCTGGCTGTCCTTTTGGATACGCGTAGCTGCATCTTTAATGCGGGCATACTCTGCCTTATCATAATTGGTGGGCAAATCCACCCAGCCTAAAAAATCGTTTCCCAGTCCGTTTTTTTGTTCCAGTGCGTCATGTGCTGCCCCAATTTGGGATGCGATACCGTCAAACTCATGGGGAGCAATAAAATTTGCTAAATGCCGGGTATTGA
>CAYNCW010000074.1:0-9773 GCA_964395635.1 uncultured Oscillospiraceae bacterium | reverse complement strand
TAAATATTATTATTTAAAGAACCTGCGATAAATAGATTACTTATATTTTTAAAAATTTTAATAATTTTAAATTCTCAAATTTTTATTTAAAAATTGAATTTTCAAAAAACCTGCGAATTTTTCATTAAAATTCAATTTCGAAAAATTTTTCAGTTAAATTCGCAGGTTTTTTTAAAAATTATTATTGTTTAAATAATCTGCGATAAATGCATTATTTATATTTTTGTAATTTTAGTAATTGACATAAAATAAACGTTTTTGTTATAGTAAATGTAATCCATTACTGTAATGGATTACATACAATCAATCACTGTAGGCAGGAGGTTCTGCTATGGCTTCCATCGCGGATGTGGCCAGAGAAGCAAATGTGTCGGTGGCGACAGTGTCCAGGGTCATTAACGGCAAAGGGCAGGTTCGTTCAGACACACAAAAACGTGTACATGTTGCAATTGAGAAGCTCTCCTATGAGCCAAACCTGCTGGCGCGCAATTTTCGCAAAGATGAAAGCCGTGTAATTCTCATTCTTGCTCCCAATATTACCAACCCATACTATTCGCATATTCTTTCTGGAATAGGGGATATGGCTCACGACCAGGGATATAGTGCGTTTATCTGCAACACAAACGGCAGTCAACAGCGCGAACAGGAAATACTGAACATGCTGCATCGCCGCCGTGCTGACGGGGCTATTTTACTGGCATCCGAGCCGGGAAATATTTGGCTCAAACAGCTTGCAGACAAATTTCCCATTGTGCAGTGCTCGGAGTTTGATCCACAAATCGATATAGCACATGTTTCGGTGGATAATTATAAGGCTTCGCAAGAAGCGGTACAGCACCTAATTGATCAAGGTCATACCCGTATTGCCACTGTCAGCAGTGTCAACCGATACCATTCCACCACCTTGCGACTACAGGCGTATCGGGATACATTGCAAAACGCCGGTATCCCAATAAAAGAAGACTACATCTTTTTTGCAACAAAAGACTATTCCTTTAAAAGCGGCGTGGATGCAATTAAAACCCTGCTAATGCTGGAACCCCGGCCCACCGCCCTTTTTTGCATATCCGATACCTTAGCTCTAGGTTGCATAACCGGAGCAAAAGAGATGGGCTTTCAGGTTCCCAGAGACGTTGCGGTAATTGGTTTTGACGATGTGGAAAACACCACCATGTTTCATCCTTATATCACCAGCGTAGCACAACCATGTTACGAAATTGGTCGTAAAGGTGCCGAGATGCTCTTTAGGTTAATGCGGCAGGAACCTATGCAGCGAGAAGTAATTCTGGATCACAAATTGGTGGTGCGGGAATCTTCTGCAAAACTATGTGATAAACGGGATTTTATGGCTTGCCTGTAAAGTTTCGTTTAGATAGTTTTCCCAAAACATTAAGGAGGAAAGTACATGAGAAAATTGAAAAATAGCAAGCTTTTGGCACTGACCCTTTCCTGTGTTCTGTTCATAGGTGCTTTGGCTGGCTGCGGTGGAGCAAGCGCCAATTCGGCAGCACCTGCCCAGCCCTCCACTGCATCCGAGTCCACAGCTCCGGCTGAATCCACCCCACCCCCAGAGTCCACCGCACCTGCTGGTGACATTCGGGTTGGTGTGGTAATGCCATCCGCTACCCACGGCTTCACCGGCGAAAGCATCCAGCATGCTCAGGCTGAGGTGGAAAAACTGGCTGCTGAACGGGGATTTGAGTACAAGTTCCTCACCGCTGAAGAAGCATCCGGACAGGTGACCCATATCGAAACCTTGATGACCTGGGATCCCAACGTCATTATCCTTTGGCCCATCGAAGGTGATGCTCTGCGTTCTGCCGCACAATCGGTTATGGATGCAGGTGTTCAGCTCATTATCTACGACCGCCTGATTGAAAACTTCAAGCCCACCGCTGAAATTATGGGCGACAATGAAACCATCGGCAAGATGACCGGTGAATACTTCAATAAGTTCTTTGCCGACCAAATTGCTGCAGGTGAAAAGATTTCTTATCTGGAATTCATGGGCGACAGCTCCACTGTGCCAAAACAACGCTCGGATGGTTTTAAATCCACCATCAACCCTGCCTTTGAACTGGGAAGCGAACCCTACAGCACTGGCTGGCAGCGTCAAACCGCTATGGATCAGATGGAAAACTGGCTCAACACGTCCTCCAAAGAAAAGGTGGAAGCTCTTCAGGCAATCTTTACCCATGATGACGAGGTTGTTCTGGGCGTATTGGACGCCCTGAAAGGCTATACCGGCGACGCTAAGCTCAATGTTAAACTGCTTTCCGGCGTTGGTGGACGTAAAGAAAACATCGCTACCTTTACTTCTCCCGGTGTGGAAGGCCTGAAGCAGGTTACATATTCCTTCAGCCCCTCCATGATCCGCAACGCTATCCAAATGGGCATTAACGCAGCCTATGGCGAGAAGTACAACGGTGCAGATATTGCCGGCCTTATCTTGATTCCTACCCAGGAAATCGACGAGAGCAACATGGCTGAATACGAAGCGTCCGACCTCTTTAAAGAGCGCTACAGCATCTAACAGTACCTGTTAATGGCCGACCGGCTGCTGTCGGTTGGCCATATTTTTAACCTGTATACTGAAACAAACGCGGGGTGATTGCCACAATGTTGGTTGAAATGAAAGAGATAACCATGCAGTTTGGCCCCATGAAAGCCTTGGATCAGGTGAACTTTACGGTTCACCCTTGCGAAGTCCACGGTCTTTTGGGGGAAAACGGCGCGGGGAAGACCACCTTGATGAATATTTTGGCCGGATCATTTCTTCCCACAAAGGGAGAAATCTGGCTGGATGGGCAGCGCATCGAGATGACCAATCCACAAAAAGCTGCCAAGGCAGGGATCCGCTTTATCCATCAAGAGCTGAACCTGTGCAACGACCTGACGGTATTTGAAAACCTCTTTTTAGCCGAAGAGGTGAACAAAACTTATGGTTTGCTGGACAAAAAGACCATGGCTGATAGAGCAGCCCATGCATTTGCGCGTATGAAGGTGGATATAGACCCTTGGGCAATGGTTTCGGATCTAGAACCTGCCCAAAAGCAATTGGTGGAAATCGCCCGGGCACTGATCTTCCAGTGCCAGCTGATTATTATGGATGAACCCACAACAGCCCTTAGTCAGAATGAAATCAACAACCTGTTTGACATTATGCGGCAGCTCAAGGAAGAGGGCGTTAGCTTTATCTACATATCCCACAAAATGCCGGAGCTTTTTGAAATATGCGATAATTACACCGTTTTGCGGGACGGTAAGTTTATAACCTCCGGTGTATTTGCGGATACCAATGAAAAAGAAATTACCTCCCTGCTCATTGGTCGAGAACTGGTGGATGCGGAACTTAAAGAAAGTGCACAGCCCTGTATAACCGATGAGGTTTTGCTTAAGGCAGAAGGCTTTACCGGAACAGGGTTTCGGGAGGTGGACTTAACACTGCGCAGGGGTGAAATCATCGCCATCACTGGGCTGCAAGGCTCTGGTAGTGCGGAACTGGCTGACGCGCTATTTGGCGTATCTCCCCACAAAGGGGGTAGCCTGCAGATTAGCGGTGTGGCGCTAAAAAACGGCAGCCGTATACGGTCTATTATGCGCCGGGGCATGGCGCTTGTACCCCGCAACCGTAAAGAGCGGGGAATCTTAACCCATCTTTCTATCTACGACAATCTATCTATGGGATATTTTAATACAAAGCACAAAAAGCCCATCATCAGCAGCGTGGAAGAAAAAACACGCTATCAACGCCAGCAAAAGGTCATGAGCATCAAATCAGATAACCCCCACAATCCCATAACCTCGCTGAGTGGTGGAAACCAACAAAAAGTGATTCTTGGACGTTGGCTGGAAACCGATGCAGATATCTATCTGCTGGATAATCCCACACAAGGTATCGACGTTGGAACAAAATTTGAAATTTATAAGCTGATCTTATCCCTGGCGGAAAAGGGAAAAGCAGTTTTGGTGTTCTCCTCCGAGTACCCCGAAATTTGGAAGGTGGCGGACAGCTGCATTGTTCTGTACAAGGGGAGAGTAAATGCGCGGCTTTCTCGCGCGGAAATGAGCGAAGAGCAGATTATGTACTATTCTACCGGCTCAAACTTGGAGGGTGAAAAACAATGACTTTACAGAAACAAATACAACCCAAAGAGGTCATGCGCAATATCATGACCAACTACAGCTACTGGGTATCCTTTGCGGTGCTATTTGTAGCGGCTATAGGCGTAAATCCGGCCTTTTTGCGCTGGAACAACATATCCAACCTATTTGTGCAAGGCACCATCATCGGTATCATTGCCATGGGTATGAGCATGGTGATTTCCGCTGGTATGATAGACATTTCAGTTGGTGCCCAAGTTGCCATTATCTCCGGTCTAGGGGTAGAGGTGCTCAACAAAACCGGCAGCATTTTGGTTATGCTGCTGTTCTGTGGTGCATTTGGTACCGTCTTGGGCATTATAAACGGGGTGCTGGTAACCAAAGGTGGAATGCCCCCTATGATAGCCACCTTGGCTATGCAGTCGGCCTGCCGTTCCATTATCACTCAGTTGGGGCAGGGTGGACCGTTTACAGTCTCGCCGGAACAATACGATCGATTTCGCTTAATTGCGGCAGGCGGTATCCAATTAACCCAGAAAACCCGTCTGCCATACCTGATGATCATTTTTATTGTCATCACCATTATCTTTACTATTATCATGACCCGCACAAAGCTTGGCAAGCATATTTACGCAGTGGGAAGCAACGAAACGGCAGCACGCCTTTGTGGTGTAAACGTACATAATATTAAAATTGCAGTCTTCGCCATCACCGGACTTATGTGTGGAATAGCTTCCTTGCTGTATGCCTCCCGTCTTACCGCTATCCAGGCATCCAATGCAGGGCTCAGCTTCGAGATGGATGCCATTGCAGCAGTTGCCATCGGCGGAACAGCAATGAGCGGCGGCCGGGGTAAAATTATTGGCACCTTCCTGGGTGTTTTGATGTTCCGTATGATCAACAATATTCTTACCATGGCCAATGTACCGCCCTTCCTCAGCGGATTTGTCAGTGGATGTATCATTGTTATCGCGGTGCTGATGCAGAACTTCCAGAATAAAAAGAAATAGAAGAGGGATAGATTTATGCTGAAAATAGGAATTATCGGCTGCGGGAAGATCACCCAGCTGCGTCATGCCCCAGAATATATAGAAAACCCCAATACTGAGATTGTTGCCTTTTACGATGCTGTGCCGGAAAGAGCCAAAGAGTTGGCAGCAGAATTTGGTGGCAAAGCTTGCGACAGCGTAGAGGAGGTACTGGCATGTGGCGTAGATGCGGTCAGTGTCTGCGTGGCAAACACCGCCCACGCTTCGGTTTCGATCCAGGCTCTGGAGGCCGGTTGCCATGTTCTTTGTGAAAAACCTATGGCCACCAGTATAGAAGACTGTATTGATATGAATAAAGCGGCAGAAAAAAGTGGCAAATTTTTGATGATTGGACAGAATCAGAGATTTGCAAAAGCACATGTGGAAGCACGCAAACTGATAGAACAGGGGACTATTGGTAAAATTATCTGCTTTGAAACTCATTTCGGTCACCCCGGCCCCGAAGGCTGGACCGGACAGCGTAACTCCTGGTTCTTTGACAAGAAAATAGCTGCCTTTGGCGCTATGGCAGACCTAGGGGTGCATAAAACTGACCTACTTCACTTTTTGCTGGGTGAACCCATTGTATCGGTGAGTGCGGAAATCACCACTCTGGATAAAACCTTCCCGGATGGCAGCCCCATAACTGTGGACGACAATGCTTTTTGTATGTACAGAACCAAGACCGGAATTACAGGTACCATGCATGTAAGCTGGACCTTCTATGGTGAAGAAAACAACTCCACCATACTCTACGGCACCGAAGGGGTAATTCGTTGCTACGACCACCCGGAATACTCGCTGATTGTTGAGAGGAAAGACGGTGGCAAGGTATACTACCAGCTGGATCAGCTCACCTCCAACAAGGATCAAAACAGCGGCGGCAGAACCAGCACAGGGGTTATAGATACCTTTGTAGACTGCATTCTCACCCAAACCAAACCCAGCATATCTGGAGAAGAAGCCATTAAAGCCATGAAGGTAATCTTTGCCGCAGAAGAGTCTACCAGCCAGGGCAAAAAAATCACTGTAGAGCAGGAGTAAGGAGGAACATATATGAAGCGTATTATCAGCATATGCTCCGGCCAATATGGAGATTTGCCGCTGGAAACCCTGTGTCTGGAAATGCACAAAATTGGCTATCAGGGTCTGGAGCTTGCTTGCCAGGCCCATGTAGATGTGAACCAAGTGGTATCCTCCCCAGAGTATACCACTAAGCTCAAGGAAACCCTTGCAAAATATGACATGCAGATTGGCGCCCTCTCTGCCCATTTGATGGGACAATGTGTTGGCGACAATCCCGACTCTCGGTTGGATAACTTTGCTCCAGCACATCTGGCCGGTAAGCCGGAAGAAATCCGTGCTTGGGCGATCCAGGGTATGAAAACAACAGCAAAGGCTGCACAAATCTTGGGGGTTAAGGTGGTTACCTGCTTCCTTGGTTCTCCCATCTGGCCTTTTTGGTATTCCTTCCCTCAAACAACCCCTCAAACAATTGCCCAAGGCTTTGCCCGGATCAAAGAACTGTGGACACCCATCTTTGATGTATATGATGAATGTGGGGTAAAGCTGGCACTGGAGGTGCACCCTGGGGAAATTGCCTTTGATTACTACACCACCAAGCGCCTGTTTGAAACCCTGGAATATCGCCCCACTCTGGGGCTGAACTTTGACCCCAGCCATCTGCTGTGGCAAGGGGTAAACCCCACCATATTCCTGCGGGATTTTGCAGACAGGGTATACCATGTACATATGAAGGACGTCAAAATCAATAGGGATGACCGTTCCGGTATATTGGGCTCCCACATTGAGTTTGGCGACACCCGCCGGGGATGGAATTTTGTGTCCTTAGGTCATGGAGATGTGGATTTTGATGCAATTATCCGGGAGCTTAACCAGATGGGCTATGAGGGCCCTTTGTGTGTGGAATGGGAAGACAGTGGTATGGAGCGTATTCTGGGGGCTGCTGAGGCCTACGAATATGTAAAGCGAATGAACTTTACACCGTCAGAAGTGAGCTTTGATGCGGCTTTAAAGGTGGAATAAAAAAGGGGGGGCTGGGTATGGGGTTTATTACAACCGCCACACAGTCCCCCACTAATTGTTTATTTTGGGTGCAACACCATCTCCATTAACCCGCTGTCTATAGAAAACAGCTGGGCAGATGCCGCCAAGGAAGCAGCCGAGCGCAGATAAAACTGCTCTGTGTCCAGCAGGCGAATGTCCACCGTGTGCTTGCGGGTAAACACGTTTTTGGAGTACAGCACATCCAGCATTCTGGCGTATAGTGGCCGCAGCTGTTGCAACCATTGGCAGTTTATCCAGATTTGGGTCGGGTCGTAGTTCATAATAATGGCTGAAATAGTTTCTACAAGATAGGAGACAGCCTGAGAGAAGATGCGCTTGGCTGTTTCATCCTCTTGGTTAACCAGGGCGATAATCTCTTCCACAGCCGCGAATTCGCTGCCGCGCAGTGCGTTGTATTGCTGGACTATACCCACATCCGAGCAGTATAGCTCCAAGCAGCCGGTATTTCCGCAATGGCAGGGCAACCCGTCCCGGCGCACCGCTACATGACCGATTTCTCCCGCCAACCCATGACCACCGCGAAAGATCTTCCCATCTATCATAAGGCCGGTGCCAATACCTTCGCAGATAGACAGATAGGCAATACACTGGTTGTTGCTCAGAAAGCCGCTGTACTCCAAATACCGAATGCCACAATACACATCCTTGTCCAACCAAACAGGCAGATTTATTTCCCGCTGCAACCGCTGTGCTAAGGGGTAACCCTCCCACAGGGGGGCGCGGGTTAGGCGAAAAATGGTGCCTGCTGTAAAATCGGTGGGGCCGGGGATGCTCACCCCAATCCCCAGCACGTTGCAGCCTGCCAAACTGCCGGAGCTTAGCTGTTTGTGTATTTCCTGGGCAATCAGCCCCACATAGGCTTCGGGACCTAGGTTACCAATATCCAGCCGCAGGTTGGTATGGGACAGCACATCCAGCGCCAGATTCAAAATTCCCACCTCCAGGTGGTCGATGCGTATGTTCACTGAAACAATGGCGTATTGATCCCCTCGTAGTCGATAGCACTGGGCCTTTCGCCCGCCGGTGGAATGTGCCAGCCCCACATATTCAATGACAGCACTGCGCTCCAAGCTTTGGATGATACTCTGCACTGTGGATGGGGTAAGCTCACAGTCGCGGCAGAGTTCCGGGCGAGATATGCCGGGCTGCTGCTGGATTGCTTTGAGCACCGTTAGCAGATTTTGTATCTTTATTTGTGTGGCGTTTGCCATTATAGGGAACCTCCTGTCCTTTTTATCATCTTGTTACGATACTTATAACAAGTATATATCCGAAATAGTAAAGCCTATCCTATGGTTTGTCAAGTATTAAGCGAATACTATAAAAGGGGAACAGCAATGAATCAGGTAGCATTAGCAGTGGATATTGGGGGATCGAAATATATGGCCGGTTTGGTGCGGCGGGATGGTGAGGTGCTCTGTGCCGAGCGCAGAGAATGGTCCACGTTGACGCCGGAAGCTGTTATGGAGGATATTCTTATTGCAGCAAAACAGATGTTGACGACACATCCAGAGTATCAGCCGGTGGTTGTTGGCGTTACCATACCGGGGTTAGCGGATCCCCTTTGCGGGAACTGGGTAGAGGCCAGCTTTTCGGGTATCCGGGATTTGGCTGTTGCAAGACAACTACAGGAGGCCACAAACATCCCCTGCTATGTAGAAAATGATGCCAATGCCTGTGTTTTGGCAGAAAAGCTGTTTGGCAGCTGTAAAGACTGCGATGACTTTGTATACATGACTGTATCCAACGGCGTTGGTGGTGGCCTGTTTTCAGGTGGACGCCTTTGCTATGGCTCCTCGGGAAATGCTATGGAGATAGGCCACTGCGTGGTGGTGGAGGATGGACGATTGTGCAAATGCGGCACCAAAGGCTGCTTAGAAGCCTATGCAGCAGGCCCTGGTGTAGCCAAAACCTATCTGGAGTTTGAAGGAACAGTTGTATCTCCCAATGCCCAAAGCATTGCGGCGCAGGCGAGGCTGGGAGAACCTGCGGCAATACAAACCTTTCAGTTGGAAGGAAAGCTGTTGGGAACAGCGTTGGCCACAGCCTGCAATCTTCTTTGTCCACAAAAGGTTGTGATAGGCGGCGGTATCTCCCTGGCTTTTGATTTATTTGAGGCATCCCTTCTGGATACAATCTCCCAAAGAATTTACAAACGGGCCCAACACCCGGGCTTTAATGTAGTGCCAACATCATTGGGGTACAACGGGGCTTTGTTGGGAGCAGCAGCGGTGGGCTTCTGTCGTCTGGAAAATCTCTATGATATGGAGCAGACCATTAGAAAAGCATATTCAGCTGCTTTCAATTAAAATAATCCGGCCTGCATCGTCCTTCCAAGTGAGAACCTGTATTATACGAAAAAGATTATCAAATACTAACAAAGCAGATTGGGTTGCATTTTGCACCATTAGTTGGTATCATAAATAAGACAGATGATAAGGAGGCGATACCTATGCTGCAGGTAATCAAACGTTCCGGCAAACAAGAACCCTTTGATATCGAAAAGATCAAAACGGTTATATTGGATGCTTCAGACGAACTCAAACAGCCCCT
>CAYNCW010000073.1:0-9843 GCA_964395635.1 uncultured Oscillospiraceae bacterium | reverse complement strand
GACAAAAGTAACTGCCCGCCCCGGCATGAGGGGCAAGGTGGCGCCCCGCTTGGGGCTAAATGAAAAGCCACAATGGCTAGTTCCAGAAATACTGCTGTGTGTATGCTGCGGACGACCAAAGGTCGCCCCTACATAGCATAGCCATGGTTGGCTCGGCAATTTGGTAATTCCGATGCCCCTGAGATTCTATAGCCTTCCGGCTGGCTACGGGCGGGCAGGGAGAAGCTCTGGGAAAAACGGTATTACCGGGTTACTGCTGCGGCCACAAAACCACAGGGTTCATCCGCCAGCATGGTGGCCACAAAGTAGCGGATATCGTCCATGGCGTGGTCGTTTTCTTTGACTGGTAGGTCGTTGCCTGCCTCCAGGTTCCAGCGGTACAGCCCAAATTCCCGAATGGTGTCGCCACAGCTTTGGTGAAACCGCAGCTTACCGGCGCTGAGGACTCCCGCTACCTGGCGTATTCCAGAGGAAACCTGGTTGTTTGCGGGGAGTACCTGATACCGGCCATGGCGGCGCAGGGCTTGGATAAAGCTGGCGGCGGATGGGTCCACGATTACCGGATCCACCGGTAATCCCGCTGCCAATTGTTCCAGCGCTGCGCAGTATTCTTGGTCGGTATACTGGGTTCCCACCGCCCGGGAATCGTGGTAAAACTCCCGGAGCCTGTACCATATATCCTGCTGTTTACAGTAACCCCACAGCCCAAAGGATGCGGGATTCACCGTGCCGTAATCGCAGGAAATGACATATTGCTGGCACTCTGGAATTTGGGTTACTACATGGGCCTGGGCCGAAAACATGGGGTAGACTACCCCTTGGGCCGCCACCCATTTGCCCAAAACATAGCGCTGGTAAAAACTGCCGGTATACAGCTTTTGGTAGCGGCTGCGCATTTGGGGGGAAAGGGCGGGGTTATCCTCCAAGGTGAAGTGGAGGTAGCATGCGTTTTTTTCTTCCTGCTTGGTTATCCACTGGGTGTAGAACCAGTGCTGGGGATGTTCCGGATTGCAGTTGAACCAAAACCGGGACCCCTCCACCGAGCACCGCGCCAAGGCTTGCTCCACAAAGGAACGGGGCATAAGAGCCACCTCGTCCAGCAAAATCCCCGCTAGGGTTACCCCTTGAATCAAGGCGGCGCTACCCTCGTCCTTTCCGCCGAACAGGTAATACCGGCAGCAGCGGTTGTGAAGAGAGATTTCCAGGAGGTTGCGGGAGAGAAGATCCTTGACACCAAAGCCCATCTCTCGCAATGCTTCCACCAGTGGGGTGACCACATTGCGCCGCAGGCTGGTGACTGTTTTGCCGCAAAGGGCGAAGTTTTGCTGGTGGAACCCATGAAGGCTCCACAGTACAAAGGAGACAGAAAGGCAGAGGCTTTTGCCGCTGCGGACAGCTCCATCGCAGATAATGGCGTCTCGGGTATGATGGGGGCTTTGGTCACACCACCAGCTCAGTGCCTCCAGCTGTTTGGGGGAAAAGGGTTTAAATTCCATCCCAATACCCACTGGGTGTGGTTTTGGCTGCCTGGTTTAGTGCCTGGTAAAAAGAGCTTGTGCCGGTATCCGGTTTGGGCTCATGATCCTTGGCATAGTCCAGCAGCAGGCGCAAGGCCTCCAACCGGCTGAAAAAGCGCACCTCCCAGCCCCCGCCTTTGGGACGGCGCAGATCCGCCACATGAAAGAGATCCAGTTTAGCTAGATCGGTGGGAAGCTCTTCTTCCCGGGAACACAGCAGCTCCACCGCATCGTTTACCGAGCCAAAGGCCAGCCTGCGCAGGCCCTGAAGTGCCAGCTCTCTGGCCTGGGTTTCGGATTCCTCTTGGGTGAGGTGGGCAATTTTCTGCCGGATTTCCTTTTGCCCCAGAAGTTTGGCGGCGGTTTCCCATGCCAGTTCCCGTGGGTATCCCGCATGGATAGCGGCCTCCCCTGGATTGCCCAGCCGGGCCATGAAATAACAAAAAAGACCTTCCCGGTTGTTGCCGGGTGAAGATTGGTTTTTGGTTTTGGTCATTGGTCAGCCCCTTTCTTTGGTATTGGTACTGTTTACAGGGTGTTAGGCACCCATCACCACGGGTAGGGATGGGTAAGGTGCGGACCACCGAAGGTCGCCCCTACAGGGGTGGTACGAATACGCAGCGTTGCCCGGTGAAAATTGTGCTGCCGGTAGGATGTAGGGGATAAACCTGTAAAAGTACCTTCACTAATACCCCCAAATGGCGGGATATTGTCCAAAATCAGGAAACAGGGTGGCTACAAATGCGCTTGACTATCAGGAAAAATAATGTTACAGTACTACAGGAAGGCTGCCAAAGAAATACCAGAGATTTTTGGTGAAACTATACAAATACAGCCTGTTATCTTTTGCCACAGGAGTGAAGTTATGGCATCCCCTTTAAACATTGTGCTGGTGGAGCCCCAAATTCCCCAAAATACCGGCAATATTGCCCGGACTTGTGCCGCAACCGGCGCGGCGCTGCATCTGGTGAAACCCATGGGGTTTACGGTAACCGATGCCAAGCTGAAACGGGCGGGGCTGGATTACTGGAATCTGCTGGACATCACCTATTACGACGGGCTGGAGGATTTTTTTGCCCGAACCTCCGGCGACTACTTTTATTTCACCACCAAGGCGAAACAGATATACAGCGATATACCCTATCCCAGGACAACCTATTTGGTGTTTGGCCGGGAGGATGCGGGGCTGCCGGAAGATCTGCTGGTGCAGCATCCCCACAGCTGTGTGCGGTTGCCTATGGTTGAGGATGCCAGAAGCCTAAACCTCTCCAACACTGCGGCGGTGGCCGCCTATGAGGTGCTGCGGCAATGGGGGTTTCCCAGCCTTCAGTCCCAGGGAAGTTTGACAAAATATACATGGAAAGGGTAGTGAAGCCAAGTGGAAAAGATCAAGCTGATAGCGGATACCGCCTGTGATATTCCAGACGAGGATTTACAAACATACAACATCGATATGCCAAGCGTGCCCATAACCATAGACGGAGAAGGCTATTTTGAGCGCAGAAGCTTCAGTATTCTGGAGTTTTACGATATGCTGGAAAAGGCGAAGGAGATACCCACCACCAGCCGGGTGCCTATAGACGATTATCTGGACTGCTATACCCGCGCTTTTACAGAGGGATATACCCACATTATCTCGGTGACCATCAATGCGGGTGGGTCGGCAACCAATGCCTCTGCCCATATGGCCAAGGAACTGTTTTTTGAAAAAAATCCCGGGGCGGAGATAGAAATCCACATTGTGGATTCCCGCACCTATTCCATCGCCTATGGATACCCGGTGATAGAGGCGGCCAAAATGGCCTTGCAAGGCAGCTGCGCCGCAGAGATTTTGTTGTATTTGGATGATTTTTTCAGCAGGCTGGAAATTTATCTGGGCTGCTATAGCTTGGAGTACGCCAAGCGTTCTGGACGGATAAACGCCGCCGCCGCATTTGTGGGGGATGTTTTGGGTTTGCGCCCGATTATTTCCATGATAGACGGCAACACTAAAACAGTGGACAAGGTGCGGGGAGAAAAGAACCTGGTGCAGCGGATTTTTACCGCATATACAGAGAATGTGGTGGACCCCACTGATCCGGTGCTGATTGTGCGGGGCAGCTTGGACGAGCCTGTACAGCAGCTGGAGACTATGATAGAACAGCAAACCGGACAAAAGCCCCCCAACTACCGGGCAGGAGCCTCTATCATCATCAATGCGGGGCCAAAGATGGTAGCCCTGGCCTTTTTGGGGAAAAAACGGGCAAAATAACCAATTTTTTCGGTTGTACTAAGCAAATCCCTACAGGCTTGATTCTTGCAATCGCAGCCTATTTGCTTTACAATAGATTGGGTATGTTAAAAAAGAAACAATAGAATCGGGGAAGGATGAATACAATGACTTCTATCAACAAAAAAACCATTGAGGACATACAGGTAGCCGGAAAGCGGGTATTGGTGCGCTGTGATTTTAACGTGCCGCTGAAAGAGGGCACAATCACCAACGATAAGCGTATTGTGGCTGCGCTGCCTACCATACAGTATCTCAGCAAGCAAGGGGCTAAGGTTATCCTCTGCTCTCATTTGGGTCGCCCCAAGGGGGAGGTAAACCCCGAGTTTTCGTTGGCACCTGTTGCCGCTCGGTTGGGTGAATTGCTGGGTAGCCCTGTGGCATTTGCTGCGGATGTTATCGGCCCAGATGCCAAGGCTAAGGCAGAGGCTTTGCAGGATGGCCAGGTAATGCTGATTGAAAATGTGCGCTTCCATAAGGAAGAGACCAAGAATGACCCCACCTTTGCAAAGGAGCTGGCTTCTTTGGCAGAGATCTTTGTCAACGATGCTTTTGGCACCGCACACAGAGCCCATGCTTCCACCGCCGGTGTGGCCGACCATCTTCCTGCAGTTTGCGGCTATCTGATTCAGAAAGAAGTCCAGTTTATGGGCGGTGCTCTGGAAAACCCCAAGAGACCCTTTGTGGCAATTTTGGGCGGCGCTAAGGTTTCGGACAAGATTGGGGTTATCAACAACCTCCTGAACAAGGTGGATACCTTGATTATCGGCGGCGGCATGGCCTATACCTTCTTTAAGGCCAAGGGCTATACCATCGGCACCTCTTTGTGTGAGGACGATAAGGTGGAGGAAGCAGGGAAGATGCTGGCCGAGGCAGAAAGCAAGGGCGTGAAGTTCCTGCTGCCTGTGGACAACAGAATCGGGGATAAGTTCGACGAGAATTGCAACGACAAGATTGTGAGCTCGGACAGCATTCCCGATGACTGGATGGGTATGGATATTGGACCCGAGACCGAAGAGCTGTTTGCAGATGCTCTAAAGGGTGCCGGTACGGTTATTTGGAACGGGCCTATGGGTGTATTTGAGATGGAGAAGTTTGCCGGCGGCACCTGTGCCATTGCCAAGGCTGTGGCAGATAGCGGCGCAATTTCCATCATCGGCGGCGGCGACTCGGTTGCTGCGGTTACCAAGCTGGGCTTCTCGGACAAAATGAGCCATATCTCCACCGGTGGCGGCGCTTCTCTGGAGTTCCTGGAAGGTTTGGAGCTGCCGGGTATTGCTTGCCTGAACAATAAGTAAGAACGGTTTTGTCAAAACAATTGTAGGGGTGAACTGTGTTCGTCCGTGCAGATGTGGTGGCAAGCGGACGACCAAAGGTCGCCCCTACGGTTTGGTTTTTTTGAGATCCGCTTAGCTGTAGACACAAAAGCCTTTTTATAACCATTGCGGCGGGCATCCGGCGGTTTTGCCCCGGCTGCCCGCTTTTTTATGCAGCATCCCGACAAATTCAACCAGAATAACACAAAAGAGGAGTGCAAACAATGAACAAACAGCTGAGAAAAGCAGTTATCGCAGGGAACTGGAAGATGAACAAAAACCGGCAGGAGGCCCGGGCTTTGATAGAAGAACTGCTGCCCCTGGTAAAGGATGCCCAGTGTGATGTGGTGGTCTGCCCACCCTTTACCAACCTGGAAACTGCTTTGGAGGTTACCAAGGGCACTGGGGTACAGGTGGCTGCCCAGAATTGCCATTGGGCAAAATCCGGCGCATTTACTGCCGAAATCTCTGCAGATATGCTGGCGGAGATGGGGATTGGGTACGTAATCATCGGGCATTCTGAGCGCAGACAGTACTTTGGGGAAACCGATGAAACTGTGCGCCAGCGTGTGCGGGCTGCATTGGATGCTGGTCTTACTGTGATTTTGTGTGTGGGAGAGCTGCTGGATCAACGGGAGCAGGATGTCACCGAAGAGGTTTGCGCTTTGCAGACCAAAATTGCACTGCATGGTGTGAGCAAAGAGGAACTGAAGCGGATTATCATCGCCTATGAGCCGGTTTGGGCCATTGGCACCGGCAAAACCGCCACCGCCGACCAGGCAGATGAGGCTTGTGGCTGTATCCGTGGGGTGGTTGAAAAGCTGTACGACAAGCAGGCAGCAGAGGGCATCACCATTCAGTACGGTGGTTCGATGAATGCAGCCAACGCCGCAGAGCTGCTGGGAAAAGAGCATGTGGATGGCGGCCTTATTGGCGGTGCCTCCCTTAAGGCAGGGGATTTTGCAGCTATTGTGGCTGCTGCCAAATAGGCTGCGCAAGGGAATAAACATAGCTGCCGGGCTTTGATGCGCCGGCAGCTTTGGACTTGATTTTATTTTGGGTAAAGGATACGAGAATCTATGAAAAAACCACTTGCACTCATTATTCTGGACGGATTTGGGCACAGCGAGGCGGACAATGGCAACGCCATCACCCATGCAGCAAAGCCCAACCTGGACCGGTATTTTGCAAACTTTCCCCACACACTGCTGGGGGCATCCGGCATGGATGTGGGGCTTCCCGAAGGCCAGATGGGCAACTCGGAGGTGGGCCACACCAACATCGGTGCCGGTCGGATTGTTTATCAGGAGCTCACCAGAATCACCAAGTCGATACAGGATGGGGATTTCTTTACCAACGAAGCCCTTTTGGGCGCTATGGAAAACTGCAAAAAGAACGCCTCTGCCCTGCATTTGATGGGGCTGCTTTCGGACGGCGGAGTACACAGCCACAACACCCACCTTTATGCGCTGCTGGAGATGGCCAAGCGCAGCGGGCTGAGCCAAGTGTATGTACACTGCATTATGGACGGACGGGATGTGCCGCCCCAATCCGGCAAGGAGTATATCGCCCAGCTGGAACAAAAGCTGGGGGAAATTGGTGTTGGTAAAATCGCCACCATTACCGGCCGGTATTATGCTATGGACCGGGATAACCGGTGGGAGCGGGTAGAAAAAGCCTACTCCGCCATTGTGTGCGGACAGAGCGAGAACCATATGCCTGCATCCCAGGTGATGGAGGCTTCCTACGCCAAAGGGATTACCGACGAGTTTGTGGTTCCCACCATCTGCACCCAGGGAGCGGAGATCAAAAACAACGACAGCATGATCTTCTTTAACTTCCGCCCAGATAGAGCCAGAGAGATTACCCGCACCTTGGTGGATCCGGATTTTGACGGGTTTAAGCGGCCATGCAACAATCAGCACCTGTATTTTGTGTGTATGACCCAATACGACGCCACCATGCCCAATGTGTATGTGGCCTATCGCCCCACCTCGTTGGACAACACCCTTGGCGAGTACATTTCCAAGCAGGGCCTTAAGCAGTTGCGGATTGCCGAAACTGAAAAATATGCCCATGTCACCTTCTTTTTTAACGGCGGTGTGGAAGCCCCCTATGAAGGGGAGGACAGAGCACTGATTCCCTCCCCCAAGGTGGCCACCTATGACCTGCAGCCGGAAATGAGCGCCTATTTGGTGGCAGATGAATTGGTAGAGCGGCTGGACAGCGGCAAATACGATGTGATTATCGCCAACTTTGCCAACTGTGACATGGTGGGACATACCGGTGTGTATGATGCAGCGGTGAAGGCAGTGGAAGCTGTGGATAGCTGTGTAGGCAAGGTTGTGGACAAGATTTTATCTATGGGCGGTGCGGCGCTGATTACCGCCGACCATGGCAATGCCGACCGTATGTATGACGATGATGGTTCTCCCTTTACTGCGCACACCACCAATCTGGTGCCTTTTGTAGCGGTGGGGGTTTCCGGAGATCTTCTTCCCAATGGGGAAGGGCGTTTGGCAGATTTGGCACCCACCATGCTTAAGCTGTTGGATCTGCCCCAACCTGCTGAGATGGAAGGCCGGTCGATAGTGCTGTAGGGGCGACCTTTGGTCGTCTGTTGTTATCCGCAAGTTAAATCTAAAAAAAGCTGTTGCACGCTACTCCCAGAGGGAGAAAGGTGCAACAGCTTTTGTGGTATACAGCCTGCTTTTATACTATAACATCTGCTTGTTTGCGGACGACCAAAGGTCGCCCATACAGGGAGAAGGGTTTGTTATACAGATTGTCCATCTGCTTCTATAGGGAGCTGCTCACTGCATACCCAGCGGGCCACGCCAAAATCATCCTCATTGCCTTCCGGAATAGGCATTTGTACAACTATGCTCAGACTGCAAAACAGTGCCAATGACCATGCGGCAAATTGTTGTAGCGTTTTGTTCACACAAATTTCCTCCTTTGTCAGTATCATGGTATTAGACTGTGGCGGCAGTAAATACAATATGCATAACAAGGGTTGTAAATTGCTGGCAAACAGAGTGGTTTATATAGAGTATCAACAAATATTCGGATTTTGGTTGTATGGTATAACCAAAAGTGTAGCCTTAAATTTCGGTAGTGTATGGAAAGATTGTGAAAGGATCTGTTCAAGTTGTCGAATTATGTGGTATAATGTCATCGATAATGTATTTGAGGAAAGAGGTGGGCATATGAACATACAGCTTTCGCAAAAAATTACACAAACCCTAGCTATGACCCAGCAGATGGAACAGGCCATTAAGATTTTAGAGATGGATACCCTGGATTTGCGGGAGTATATTCAGTCATTGTCCATGGAGAATCCCGCAGTGGATCTGGAGGCGGATACCCAGAGACAATCGGCGGAAGAATTGCGGAAAAAGAAACTGGAATGGCTGGATACCCTGACCAAAAATGATACCCAGAATGTGGGGTATTACGATTCTTCGGAATCCGAAAATCTTCTGGAAAAGGTGGTAGCGGCTCCAGATTTTGATACATTGGAATCCTATTTGCTGGACCAAGCGTCTTGGACTTGTTCTGACGCACTTTGTCCGGTGGTGAACTATGTGGTGGGGTATCTGGATGAGGACGGGTATCTTCGGGCAACCATGGAGGAGCTACTGGAATCCAAGCGGTTTTCCCAGGGGCAGATAGAGGAGGCTATTGCGGCGATTCAGGCTATGGAGCCTGCCGGAGTGGGGGCCAGAGATCTGTCTCAATGTCTGCTGCTACAGCTTCCCCCAGAGGATACGGTGGCACGGGAGATTGCCGCAAACCATTTGGATACCTTGGCCAAAGGCAGGTTGCCGCATCTGGCCAAGGAGCTGGGAGTTTCCAAAGAAGTGGTGGAACAGGCTTTTCAGCGAATTCGGCGGCTCAATCCAAAGCCGGGGAGTGGATTCGGCAGCAACACCCCGCCCCAGTATGTGATACCCGATGTGGTGGTGACCAGCTTTCAGGATAGATATTATGTGTTGCCCTGCGAGTTTTCCTATCCCACCATCAACCTGAGCCAGTCCTATATCGACCTGATGCGCCAAAGCGGCGACAAAGAGGTGGAGGAGTATATAGACAAAAAGGTGCGCCAGGTGCAGTGGGTGCAGAAATGTATTGCCAGCCGCACCGAGACTTTATTGAATGTGGCAAAGGCCATTGTTCAGTATCAGGAGCGGTTTTTCCGCCATGGGCCCCAGTATATGGGGGTGTTGCGGATGAATGATATTGCCCGAGATCTGGGGGTACATGAATCCACCGTCAGCCGGGCGGTGAAAAACAAGTATCTGCAATGCAGTCATGGAACCTTTCCCCTCAAGCACTTTTTTGTGCAAGGAGTCAAGTGCGCCGATGGGTCGGAGGGGGCTAGTTCCCATGCTCTGAAGTGCTTGATTCGTCAGATGATTGATCAGGAGGATAAGAGTTGTCCCCTTAGCGATCAAAAGCTTGCGGATTTGCTGGGGGAGCAGGGGCATCAGATTTCCCGCCGGACGGTGGCTAAGTATCGGGAGCAGATGGAGATAGCCAAGAGCTGTTATCGGAGCCGGTGAGGGAAGGCTAGCTGTGGTTGTCCAATGGATAACAGCTAGAATTTAGCTGGGTATTGTGGTATAGACGGACGACCAAAGGTCGCCCCCAGATATCACATAGGAGAAAAATTTACATATAAATAAGAATGAAATAATAATATTATTTAACAAATTAAACTAAACAATATTGTACATTT
>CAYNCW010000072.1:0-10004 GCA_964395635.1 uncultured Oscillospiraceae bacterium | reverse complement strand
ACAGGTATATTCAGTGAAGGTTTATAAAGATAAATTTGCAGAAGATAACTACGAAAATTTAACACAAATCGGAATGCTGCAATTTTTTGGGTATAGTCCGCCCCTAGGAGATAATGTGGAAGAGCCTCTCTCGGTGACCATGGACGAGGTAAAGCAGATGTTCCAGCTGTATAAATAACAACCTGTGGAAGGAGTGGGGATATGAAGCGAATTTTGGTGGCGGAAGATGAAGATGTCATCCGGGATTTTGTGGTGATTAATCTTAGACGAGCCGGGTATGACGTTGTGGATGTTAGAAACGGACAGGAAGCGCTGGATGTGTTTGCACAGCAAAGCGGGGCCTTTGATATTGCACTGCTGGATGTTATGATGCCGGAAGTGGACGGTTTTGAGGTGTGCAAACAAATTCGTGCCCAATCCAATTCCATAGGAATCATTATGCTGTCGGCCAAAACTCAGGAAATGGACAAAATTAGCGGTTTGATGTTGGGCGCCGACGATTATGTAACCAAGCCCTTTAGTCCCGCAGAGCTTACTGCCAGGGTGGATGCAGTGCATCGCCGGGTTTCTATGGCCAGAACCAGCAGCGAGCCCTCCCAGCAGATTGCCTCCGGGGAGTTTATCCTCAATCTAAAAAGCCGGGTGCTAACCAAAAGCGGCAAGCCGGTGGATCTTACCCAGGTGGAATTTCAAATTATGGAATTCTTTATGCAAAACCCAAACTCTGCAATGGAGCGCACACAGATTCTAAAGCATGTTTGGGGCGAAAACTACTTTGGTGACGTAAAAATCGTAGATGTAAACATCCGCAGGCTGCGGATGAAAATCGAGGATGACCCATCCAGCCCACGCCATATTCTCACCATTTGGGGCTATGGCTACAAGTGGGTGGACTGACCGGATAGCCTTGGTTGTGCATATACTGTTGTAAGCCATGGAGGAAGTGAAAAATAGGGGAGGTAGGGCAGATTGGCAGTGAAAAAAATAACCTGGCGCTGGTTACTCAACAGCTTTGGGGTTATTGTGCTGATCATCCTGATTATCGAGGTTTTGTTTGCCTTTGGTATCTCCCGGTATTACTACAATTCTGTCTCCCAAACCCTGGCTGCCAGAGCCGAATTTGTCAACTCTACCTTTACCCAATACTTTAACGAAAGTAGCGGTGGCACCAACTTTCGCACCCAAATGCGAGATTATGTGGCATCCTTTTCGGCCAGAGAGCAGATGGAACTGATGGTAATCGACGGTGCCGGTCAGGTGATTCTCACCTCCAGTGGATTTACACCCGACGACAAAGGGATGGCGGACTACCACAGTGCGCTGGTTTCTGAGGATAAGGTGGGGAAGTTTATTGGCAGCATGGAAGGCGAACGGGTTATGGCCATGAGCTTTCTGTCCAATGTAAACGATTCCTCTTTATCGGCTGTGCGGCTGGTGGTTTCCCTTACCAAAGTGGATAGGCAGATTGTGTTTTGGATTATCTGTATGGCTATTTTGGGGATGTTGGTGCTGCTCCTGGTGCTGTTTTCCAGCTCCTACTTCCTCAGCTCGATAGTTAACCCTGTGGGAGAGGTAAGCGAAACAGCCCGCAAGATAGCCCAGGGTGACTTTGGTACCCGCCTGGAAAACAAAACCAACGATGAGATTGGCGAACTTTGCGACACCATTAACGATATGGCAGAAAAGCTGGGTGAAGCAGAGCGGCTAAAAAACGACTTTATATCCTCGGTTTCCCACGAACTGCGCACCCCATTAACCGCCATTCAGGGATGGGGCGAAACTATATTGGATGATGGCGGCAAGGACGCACAAATGCTGCAACGGGGTATGGGGGTTATCATCAGCGAAACTAGCCGTCTCTCCCAGATGGTGGAGGAACTGCTGGACTTTTCCCGAATGCAGAGCGGAAGGCTTCAGCTGGAGATGGATAAGGTAGATGTTCTAGCAGAGCTTTCGGATGTGGTGCTGATGTATACTGAACGGGCCAAACGTGACGGCATTGCAATTGTTTACAACGACAACGATCTACTGGTGCCGGTATACGGGGATAAAAACAAGCTCCGGCAGGTATTTGTAAATATTATCGACAATGCTGTGAAATATTCCGATGCGGGAGGCACCATTCAAGTGCGAGCCCATACTACTGACCGGGTATTGTCAGTTATTATCGAGGACAACGGCATTGGCATTGCGCCGGAAAATCTGCCCCAGGTAAAGAAAAAGTTCTTTAAGGTAAGCACAACCCGTCGGTCGTCTGGAATCGGTTTGGCTGTGGCGGACGAAATTATCACCCGCCATGACGGAGAATTGGATATCCAGTCCCGGTTGGATAAGGGAACCGTTGTCACCATCCGGTTGCCTGTTCTTTCCAGCAAAGAAAAACTGGCGGAAGGCCAGTTGAATTAAAGGCTATTTTAAACAATAACACAATGCACATATATAACCAGAAAGAGAGTATTGCATGAACAAAAACTTTAAAACCTCTATCGGCGGCCAAGCGCTAATTGAAGGCGTTATGATGCGTGGGCCGGAAAAATACGCCATGGCAGTGCGCACTCCTCAGGGCGAGATAGACACCGAGCTGTGGGATGTGGGGGGAGCTTCAAAAAAATGGTACCGTAAAGTGCCTTTTGTGCGGGGCACCTTTAATATGGTGGATTCCTTAATCACCGGTTACCGCTGCCTGATGAAATCGGCAGAAAAGGCAGGTATGGAGGAAGAGCCCAGCCAATTTGAAACCTGGCTTGCAGATAAAATGGGAAAAAGCGTCACCAGCATCATTGCAGTTTTGGCAGTGGGGTTTGGGGGCTTTTTGGCAGTGGGGCTGTTTATGATGCTGCCTGCATTTTTGGTGGGGCTGCTTTCGCCAGTTGTGGCATCGCCTATTGTCAAATCCTTGCTGGAGGGCCTTCTCAAAATCATCATCTTTGTCTTGTACTTAAAGCTGGTATCCAAAATGCCGGACATCCGCCGGGTGTTTCAGTACCACGGCGCCGAGCACAAAACCATTGCTTGTTATGAAGCAGGATTGCCCCTAACCTTAGAGAATGTACGCCCCTGCAGCCGGTTTCACCCCAGATGCGGCACCAGCTTTTTGTTGATTGTTATGGTGGTATCCATCCTGCTGTTTTCGGTGGTAACTTGGAGCAGCATTTTCATCCGGGTGCTGCTAAAGCTACTGCTTTTGCCGGTGGTGGTTGGCATTGCCTACGAAATCATCAAATATGCCGGCCGCCACGACAATGCATTGACCCGGGCAGTATCTGCACCGGGGATCTGGCTCCAAAAGCTGACCACCAATGAGCCGGACGACAGCCAGATAGAGGTTGCCATCGCCGCTATGGAGCCTGTAATCCCTGTTGTTCAGGGCGAAGATGCCTGGTGATGGTATGACTCTGGGAGAATTGTACACATATTTGTTGGATCAGACGCCCTCTTCTTTTGAGGCAAGACAACTGTTTGCCTTTGTAACTGGGCTGAAGGTATCGGATTTACCACTGCGGCGGGAGGAAGTGGTGCCCCCACAACAGAGTAAACACTGCAAGGATCTTTGCCGCCGCCGCCTTTTGGGGGAGCCGCTGCAATATCTATTGCAGGAGTGGGAGTTTTACGGTTTACCCTTTTCTGTAGGGCCGGGTGTGCTGATTCCCCGGGCAGATACCGAGCTGCTGGTGGATGTTGCAATAGAGGAGATACGGGGGATAAACTCCCCGGAAGTTTTGGATCTGTGCAGTGGCACAGGCTGTATTGCTATTGCTGTGGCAAGCTGTATCCCAGAGGCTAAGGTCACCGCACTAGAACTCGCAGAGGATGCGTTTGACTATCTAGTGGGCAACTGTCAGCGGCACGGCAATAGGGTGCGACCTATACAGGGGGATATCCAGCAGTATATTCACCCCACAAAGGCGACACTGATTACTGCAAACCCGCCCTATATCCCACAATCCGAGATGGGCACCCTACAGCGAGAGGTTTTGCACGAGCCTGCCAGCGCATTGTTTGGCGGAGAGGACGGGCTGGATTTTTACCACATCATAGCCAGCCGATATTATCATCAGCTGGCGGAGGGCGGCAGCCTTTGCCTAGAAGTAGGCATCCACCAAAGTGGGCCGGTAGCAGACCTGCTTTCCCAAAACCGATTCCAGGATATACAGATCTACAAAGATCTCTGCGGCATTGAGCGAGTAGTTACAGCCAAACGTATAGAGCGGCAAGATTAAAGGAGCAGCGGACTTGAAAAAACTTTGGAATGGTGTAAAGCACTATATTGGTATTACCGATAAATGGCTTTTGTTTTTATGGATGCTGGCATCCGTAACCTCCTTACTCTATCTGTGGGGCCTATACAATTCCAAGCTCACCTTTATCAGCAAGCTGTTTTCTCAGGGAGCAGCCATTGGTATAGGGTTTGTAATAGCCATTGTCATATCACAGTTTGATTACCACAGCCTTGTAAAACTGTGGAAAATTTACCTCCCGGTATGCTTGGTTCTGGTGAGCCTCACCTATGTATTTGGTACAGTTCGGGGCAGTGATAAAGCTTGGCTACTCATAGATATTGCTGGAAAAACATTGTCTATGCAGCCGTCCGAGCTGCTAAAAATCTCGTTTATCACAACCTTTGCTTTGCACATCAGCAAGGTGGAAAACAACCTCAATTCCCTGCCCAATATCTGTATGCTCTGCCTGCATGGGTTGGGCCATGTGCTGGTGATCCAGCTGCTGCAAAATGATGGCGGCACAGCGCTTATCTTTGTATTTATCTTTTTGATTATGATCTTTTGTTCCGGCATCAGTTGGAAGTATGTTGCAGCAGCTTTGGCCTCCCTGGTGGTGGTGGTGCCCCTGCTCTGGTTTAAGCTGATGAGCCCGGATCAGAAGATGCGGTTTATGATAGTGTACAACCCAGATATCAATGCGGATTACGCCTACCAGCAGATTCGCAGCGTCATGGCCCTAGGCATTGGCGGGCTGCAGGGAACCGGCATTTTTTCAGGCAGACATGTGCGCGTGCCGGAGGTTTACAACGACTTTATCTTTGCCTTTATCGGTGAATCCAGTGGTTTTATGGGATGCCTAGGGGTTATCATATTGCTTTCTGCAATCGCCTTTAAGGTGCTATACAATTCCAGCGTAGCCAAGGATACTTTGGGCAAATTTATCTGTATTGGCGTATTTGCTATGATAATATCCCAAACCTTTATCAACCTGGGCATGTGCCTGAGTTTGCTGCCGGTTATTGGGGTTACCCTGCCTCTGCTATCAGCAGGAGGCACCTCGGTGCTTTCCATGTATATGGGGCTGGGGCTTGTTCTGAGTGTATATTGCAACTCCTCTCAGGGGCTTTTTTCCAAATCATGAGTAGCACAACGGCAACGAAATTTAGAAAGCTGTTTTAGAAGTTGCTACCTCACTATTTTTTTTCTACAGCTGTGCTTGCCAGATTATCGGCGATTACTTTGATGCCATATCGTCTACTGTAATGCTATTTTTATGCGTAGGCGTAATGAATACAGACATGGCACAAATTTTGGGTTTTACAAACAACGTAGTGAAAATTGTAGAATTGTATGCTATACTATAAAAACGAATGATTATACAAACAACTTTTGTTGTCAAAAATAAATTCAACGGAAGTATAAACAATCGGAGTTGAGAAGATGGAAAGTCCCGCAAAAAAACAAATGCTATTTTCCGGCATCCAGCCCACAGGGGTTATGACCCTGGGCAACTATATTGGTGCCATTAAAAATTGGGTGGACTTACAGGAGCAGTACAACTGTATCTACAGCGTGGTGGATATGCACTCCATTACCATCCGCCAGGATCCCAAGGTGCTGCGGGAAAACACCCTGCGGTGTTATGCTTTGTTGTGTGCCTGTGGGGTAGACCCGGAAAAAAGCGTATTGTTTATCCAAAGCCATGTGTCCACCCATGCAGAAATGGCTTGGCTGCTGGGTTGTTATACACCCTTTGGGGAGCTAAGCCGCATGACCCAGTTTAAGGACAAATCTGCTGTTCATGCGGACAATATCAATGCGGGGCTATTCACCTACCCGGTGCTGCAGGCTGCAGATATTCTGCTCTATCAAGCCAATGTAGTGCCTGTGGGCGCAGATCAAAAACAACATCTGGAGCTTTCTCGCAACATAGCAATTCGTTTTAACGGACTTTATGGCGATACCTTTGCGGTTCCAGAACCCTTTATTCCCAAGGAGGGCGGCAAGGTGATGAGCTTGGCCGAGCCTACCAAAAAAATGTCCAAATCCGATGCCAACCCAAAGGCCTTTGTCTCGGTTTTGGATAAGCCGGATACCATCATTAAAAAATTTAAGTCCGCTGTTACCGATTCAGATACCCAGGTGGTGTTTAAAGAGGGTAAGGATGGCATCAACAATTTGATTACCATATACACCTTGGTTACAGGCAAAACCGTAGCGCAGGTGGAGCAGGAGTTTGCAGGCAAAGGCTACGGGGACTTTAAGGTGGCATTGGGCCAAGCAGTGGCCGATCACCTAAAGCCGGTGCAGGATCGGTACGAAAAGATTGTGGCAGACAAAGCATATTTGGAGCAGTGCTACAAAAAGGCTGCCGAAAGAGCAATGGCCATTTCCACCCGCACCTTGCAAAAGGCATACAAACGCATTGGATTTGTAGCCAGATAAAACCGCTGAAAAACAGCAATAACCGCCGTACAGCGACTGTACAGCGGTTATGCCAATTGGTTTGAGGTGTGTTTTTGAGGAGGGTAGAGCAATACCCGTTCGACGTTGCGGCTCGCTTACTGGGGTACACTTACATTATACAACTTTCCATCCAAGTATTGTTAATGGGCTGTAAATAAAACATAAAGATATAGTATATAAATTGTAAATCATTCGCTACCGGAATCGGACAATGATACCAAGGAGGGCTTTGCTGTGAAAAAGGTGGACTTGCGCAGAGAAAAAATTCACCGCTATATACTTGACCGAATTGCCACCGGTTCTCCCCCCACAGTGCGGGAAATCTGCCGGGATTTGCATATACCGTCCACATCCACCGTACATTCTGATCTGCGCTTTTTAAATGAAAGCGGCGCAATCGCCATGAGCGACGGTCTGGGACGGTCTATACGCCTGCCGGGAGAGTTTGCACGGCCTGTACCGCTGCTTGGTACAGTGGCAGCAGGAACCCCTATTCTGGCGGTGGAAAACATCGAGCAGTATATCCCCATAGCCACTCCCCATGCCCGGGGGGAAGATCTGTTTGCCCTGCGGGTAAAAGGGGACAGCATGATTAACGCTGCCATCCTGGAAGGGGATCTGGTGGTGGTGGAGAAAACCCCCACAGCTGAGAACGGACAGATTGTTGTAGCTATGGTGGACGAGGAAGCCACCGTAAAGCGATATTATAAAGAGCGGGGCAAATATCGCCTGCAGCCGGAAAACGATGCCTATGAGCCCATTGTTCTAAGCAAGGTGGAAATTTTGGGCCGGGTAATTTCGGTTATGCGGTTCTATTCTTAAAAAGCAACCTCCCGCTGCTGCTTATTATGCCCAGATTGCTTGTTCTTAAGTTGGCGGGGAGAAAGCTGCGCTTTCTCCCCGCCAATCGCCGGAACCATGCTTTTGTTTATACCATACAACCATTTTAAAGGAAGAATACATTTTTTGATTCGAGAAAATTTACGCAACATAGCCATTATAGCCCACGTTGACCACGGCAAGACCACCCTAGTGGATGAAATGCTCCGCCAAGGCGGTGTTTTTCGAGAAAACCAAGTGGTAGAAGAAAGGGTAATGGACTCCAACGACCTGGAACGGGAACGGGGCATTACCATCTTGGCAAAAAACACCTCCGCTTTTTATAACGGGGTGAAGATCAACATCGTAGATACCCCCGGACATGCCGATTTTGGCGGCGAGGTTGAACGTGTGCTCAAGATGGTGGGCGGTGTTCTGCTGCTGGTAGACGCCTTTGAAGGCGCCATGCCTCAAACACGGTTTGTGCTTTCCAAAGCGTTGGAGCTTGGCCACCCGGTGATTGTGGTGGTGAACAAGATTGACCGTCCCGACGCAAGAGCTGATGAGATCGAGGATGAAATACTGGAGCTGCTGATGGATCTGGAAGCAAGTGAAGAGCAGCTTTACAGCCCCATTCTCTACTGTTCCGGCCGTCAGGGCACCGCTTCTTTGTCTCTGGATACCCCTGGCAAGGATTTAACCCCTTTGTTCGATACCATCCTCAGCCATATCCCAGCGCCAGTGGGAGAGGAAGAGGCACCCTTTCAGATGCTGGTATCCTCCATTGACTACAACGAATATGTGGGCAGAATCGCCATCGGCAGGGTGGAGCACGGCAGCATACGGCAGAACCAAGAGGTTGTTGTCTGCGACTGGCATCAGCGCACACAGCCCTATAAGGGCAAGATAACCAACATCTATCAGATTGAAGGTCTCAATAGGGTAGCTGCGGACACCGCTACTGTAGGGGACATTGTCTGCCTATCCGGCCTGGAAAAGGTGACCATCGGCGAGACTATCTGCGCCGTGGATGCGCCAACCCCGCTGCCTTTTGTAAAAATATCCGAGCCCACCATGGAAATGACCTTTTCAGTCAACGATTCCCCATTTGCCGGTAAGGAAGGCAAGTTTGTCACCTCTCGCCATCTTCGGGATCGGCTGCAAAAGGAGCTGCTTAAGGATGTATCCTTGCGGGTGGAGGACACCGATTCCACCGAGAGCTTCCGGGTTGCAGGCCGTGGAGAAATGCATCTGTCCATCCTGATAGAAACCATGCGTCGGGAAGGCTATGAGTTTCAGGTGAGCACCCCCAGAGTGCTGTTTAAGGAGATTGACGGGGTGCGCAGTGAACCTATTGAGAAGGTGGTTGTGGACGTACCCGAAGCCTATATGGGCTCGGTTATCGAGAAGCTGGGCCAACGCAGAGGGGAAATGACCCATATGGCTCCCCAGGGCAGCCGTATGCGCATAGAGTTTCTCATCCCTGCAAGAGGGCTGTTTGGATACCGCAGCGAGTTCCTCACCGATACCAGAGGGGAAGGGGTTATCAATACCATCTTCTCCGGATACCAGCCCCACAAGGGAGATATCCCCACACGTCTCTATGGCTCACTGGTAGCCTTTGAAACCGGGGAAGCGGTCACCTATGGCCTGTATAACGCCCAGGAGCGGGGCAGCTTGTTTATTGATCCCGGCACACCGGTATATGAGGGTATGATTGTAGGAGCCTCGCCCAAAGCCGAGGATTTGGTGGTAAATGTCTGCAAGAAAAAACATGTCACCAATATGCGTGCCAGCGGCTCAGACGATGCCCTGCGCCTGACTCCCCCAAGACGGATGAGCCTGGAGGAAGCGCTGGAGTTTATCACCGACGACGAGCTCATTGAAGTAACCCCCACCAGCATTCGGCTGCGCAAACGGATACTGGATAGGCAGCTGAGAGCCAAAGCCAAAAAGTAGTGCCAAAACAGTTGCTATAGTCTTGGAGCCGTCCTGCGGGGCGGCTCACTGGATAGAACAAAGAAAAGCCCCACATATCCAAGCTGAGCGCTCAGCGGATATGTGGGGCTTTCTATACCGGATCCTAGCCTAGGCTGGGGTAAAAAACACTATACTATAGTGCATTTGTACTTGCCGGTTTATAGCACAAACCAGCATGCCAATTCCAGAACTTTGGTTAAGCGGAACCGGCAGTATTTGCAGAAAACTGCTGATTAGTCGTTTTTCGCCTCGATAAACTTGACGATATCACCAACTGTTTTCATGCCTTCGATCTCTTCGTCGGGGATTTCAATGTCAAATTCTTCTTCCAGGCTCATTACCATGTCCACTACGTCCAGTGAATCGGCCCCTAAGTCGTCAATAATAGAGCTTTCCATGGTTACAGCGTCTTCGTCAACATCCAATTGATCCACCAAAATAGCTCTCAACTTTTCAAATACCATGTGCTACGCACCTCCTTGTCTTAAAAAAGATGTGTATATATTTGCGAACAACAGC
>CAYNCW010000071.1:0-10027 GCA_964395635.1 uncultured Oscillospiraceae bacterium | reverse complement strand
AGGGGCAATTCATTTGCCCCCTCAAAGCGTGTCGACTTTATGTCGACACGCTCAACAGCCTTCAGATGATTCATCAGAAGGCTGCATGCTGTTATTACAGAAAAGGTACTATATTTTAGCGGGCGGTAACATATTCCTGCAATGTTTTGCGCACTGCTCCTTGGCCGGCAAAAAGCTTTGCAGCCATGGCTTCTATCTGCTCACCCAAACCGGCTGCATACAGGTCTACACCAAACACATCCTGCCGGGTATACAGCTCCTTTAGGCAGCTCATATCCTGGGGCTCTGCAGTTACCTTCAGCCCAGCCACTATCTTGCGCAGCTCCTCCAGCTTGGGATCCGCAGAAGGCTCAAAGGGATTGCCTGCATCGTCAATGCCTCTTAGGTAGCGGGAATACCCGGCCAACACTAAGGGAATCAGCACCAGATCCTCCATATCCAGACCTTTTTCCTGGTATGCCTTAATGGTTTCGCCAAAGCGAATGGCCAGTTTTTGGGAGGTATCGGTGGCAATACGTTGCGGTGCATCCGGTATAAAGGGGTTGGGCAGGCGTTTGGTAAGCACTGCGTCAATAAAGTCAGCAGGCCTTAGTACACCGGGATCAATAACCACAGGCATAGCTTCCTTATAGCCCATCTTGGTGATAAGGCCGCTGATGTCTTCATCCTTCATTTCGTGAGAAATCAGTGTGTAGCCCAACAGGCAACCGTAGATGGACATAGCTGTATGCAGCGGATTCAGGCAGGTGCACACCTTCATCTTTTCCACCTTGTCCACAGTTTCCCGGGTGGTGTACAGCACACCGCCTTTTTCCAGGGGAGGGCGTCCGTTGGTGTAGCAGGCCTCAATCACCAGATATTCTGTCTCCTCTGCATTTACAAAGGGGGCGGTGTAGGTGTTCTTTTGAGTGATGATGGTCTGGTTATCCACAAAGCCATCCTCCTGCAGCATCTGCTGTACGGTGGAATCCGGCCGAGGTGTTATTTTGTCGATCATACTCCAGGGAAAAGCAACCTTGCTGTCGTCCTTGAGATACTCAACAAATCCTGCGGGTACCAAGCCCTCCTTTGCCCAAGCTTCGGCGTAGGATAGGGCAGCTTGCTTCACCAGGTCGCCATTGTGGGTGCAATTGTCCATGCTCTGCACAGTAATTGGCAGTGCCCCTGCTTTATAACGATGATAGAGCAGAGCGGTAACCTTACCCATAATCATAACAGGTTCCAGACCACGCCCGAGGTCATCTGGGACAATCCAATAGCCCTTTTCTGTGATGGTGAAGCTGGCCATCTGGAGGGAGGGATTCTGGAAGATTTCCACCAGCCGCTCCCAATCTGTGGAAAACTGGTAGTCAGCCTTGAGGCTCTCGGTTACTGAGGCGATTACCCGCTTCTCCACAGAACCGTCGGATTTCAGCACCACCAAAAGGCTCATATTGTCATAGGGCTTAAAGGCTTGGTCAATAATCTCAAAATCAAAGCCCTCGGCTACAATTACGCCCCGGTCATATTCGCCGGAGTCCAGGGCTTGCTGCAGCACTGCAGCAGGAAAGGCCCGGAAGATGTTGCCTGCTCCGAAATGAATCCAGGTGGGCTGGTTGTGGGTCTTTTCTTTTACAGCCTCTATATCAAACTTGGGAAGGGTATACCCTTTTTGTTCCCATTCTGCACTATGAAATTGTTTAGTACCAATATCGTTCAGCTTCATGATTATCTGCCCTCATTCTGTGCTTTTTCAGCCTTTTGCCTATCCAACAAGTCCCAAGCACCCAGCATGTACATAATACCCAGTGCACGGTCGTAGAGGCCATAGCCAGGTCTGCATTGTTCGCCCCAGATATGCCGTCCATGATCCGGCCGGATATATCCCTCAAAACCACCTTCGTGATATGCCCGCAAAATGTTCAGTATACCGGTTTCGCCGTCGCAATCTCTGTGAGAAGCCTCAGAAAAGTCCCCGTTGGGGAAATGCTTGACGTTGCGGATATGGGCAAAGGCAATGCGGTGGCAGTATTTGCGCACAATGTCTGCCACGTTGTTCTCCGGGTTTGCGCTGAGGCTTCCGGAACAAAGGGACAGGCAGTTGTAGGGATCGTCCACCATGGAGAGGAACTTCCCTACCGCTTCCTCGTTTACAAGCAGGCGGGGCAGTCCGAAAATATCCCACGGTGGGTCATCGGGGTGAATAGCCATTTTGATGTCACACTCGTGGCATACAGGCAGAACCGCTTCCAAGAAGTACTTGAGGTTCTCCCACAGCTTTTCCTTGGTAACGCCGCGGTATGCATCAAACAGCTCATCCAGGCGGGCCATGCGTTCCGGTTCCCAGCCGGGGAAGGTCATTCCATGCAGGTTGTTGAGGATGTACTCTGCCATCTGCTTGGGGTCTTCCTGAATTTTATCCTTTTCATAATACAGGGCGGTGGAGCCGTCCTCCATAGGATGAAACAGGTCGGTACGTGTCCAGTCAAAGATGGGCATAAAGTTATAGCAGATTACCTTTACGCCAAAGTCTTTCAGGTTGCGGATGGTTTGTTTGTAGTTTTCAATATACTGGTCTCTGGTGGGCAAACCAATTTTAATGTCGTCGTGAACATTTACCGATTCCACCACATCCATATTGAAGCCGTAGGGCGCCAGCTGCTTTTGCACCTGGGCAATCTCTTCTTTTTCCCAAACTTCTCCGGCTTGTTTGGAGTGCAGTGCCCAAACAATGCTGGTAACTCCGGGAATTTGTTTAATGTCAGACAGTTTTACACTGTCGTTGCCTTCGCCATACCAGCGAAAACCCATTTGCATAGGCATAAACTCTTATCCACCTTACTTTGTAGGATTATCCACAGATTGTTCTTTCTCCAAATCCTTTTGGTGGCAGAACAATCTTATTAAAATCAATTATTACATGCCAATCATATCAAATGCTTCAAAAGAAACAGTCAATGTATAGGGGCGATGGGGATTGGCGTATTTGATGAGCACAGCTTTTTTGGTCTGGCTATAGTACCATCCTTCGGATGCGGCCTCGAACTTGCGTCGGTTGAGGAAGTGCTCCAGCTTCTGGTTGTCCATGGTGATCCAGAAGGGGGACTTTTCCTTGGCAATCATGTCTACCAGCACCTGCTCAACAGTATCCTGATAGCTGCCCTGGGATGAAAACTCCACAGTTGTGCGCTCCCCTTGGGTTACCTTGATCAGGGTTTTGTGGTATTCGCCGTTTAGGTAGTTGTTGGTGACGCCGTCATCGTCGTACAGGGTATAGGTTCGCTCACCTTTAGGAGACAGAATGAGGTGAAGATGGGTAGTGCTATCCCGCTCCATGCTCATCAGCTGATTGTCGGCCATAGGGATAATGGCACCTTCCCGAATAAACATGGGGATGGTGTTGATGTCTACAGGGATGGTGATCTCCTGGCCGCCTTCGTAGCATTGGTAGCTCCAGAAATCGTACCATTTGCAGCCTGCAGGCAGATACACATTCCAGGTGGTTGCACCCTCATCCACAACGTTGGCCACGAGTATGTCTCTACCATACATATACTCCACGCCCTCTTCCCAACAGCGAGGATCGTTTTGGAACTCGTACACCAGTGGGCGCATAATCGGTGCACCGGTGCAGTTGGCTTGGTAGATTGCGGAATAGAGGTATGGGGTCATGCGGTAGCGAAGCAAAATTGCATCCCGGATCAATGCTTTGCTGTTTTTGTACATCCAGGGCTCGGTCACTGTATTGTCGGTATTGGTGGAGTGAATGGAGAACCGCGCCTGGAAAATCCCCTGCTGCACCCAGCGCACAAACAGTTCCTCGTCGGGAGCAGGGCCGTAGAATCCGCCGATATCCGATCCCTCATTGGGGCAGCCGGACATACCCATGCCCAGGATGGTGGCAATGTTGTAGCGCAAAGACTTCCATGAAGTGGAGTTGTCGCCACACCATGTTTGGGCATATTTCTGTATACCCGCACTGCCGCTGCGGCAGACAACATAGGGCCGGGCATTTGGGTTATGCTCTTTCACTGCCTCATGAGCCAGCTTGCACATCAGGTTGGACATGATAGGCTTGAGTTGGCCAATGGTACCCTTCTTTCCATCAAAGGAACAGACAGTATCCTTATCCATCAGGCTGTCATACTCGCAGTTGTCATTCCAAATGGAGTCGGTACCAATGTCAATTACATGCTCGGTGAGGTATTCTTTCCAAGCTTTTCGGGCTTCCGGCCTTGTAAAGTCCCAGAATGCGCCATCTCCGCCCCACCATTTACCAATGCCGTAGGTGGCTTCATCCTTGCTGTCCCTAACAAACACGCCCTTTTTGTCAAACTCATCAAACCAGGGGTGGCAGAGCAGAACACCGGGTTTTACGTTGGGTACATTCTGTGCGCCCTTTTGGTTCATTGCGGCGAAATATTTCCGGGGATCCTTAAAGCGGGTGGTGTTCCAGGTGAACACACAGCGCTTGTTGTTCTGAGTGGTAAAGCCGGAGGAAAGGTGAAAGCCGTCTATGGGGAAGCCCTCTTCTTTTACTGTGTCGATAAAAGCAAGCACAGCATCGTCGCTATCCTTTTCCAGTTCTGGGTAATACATGGAGGAGCCCTGATACCCCAGGCCACGTTTGGGAATCAGTGCAGGGCGCCCTGTGAGCAAAGTGTAATTGTCCACAATGCTGCTAATTTCATTTCCGGCTATAAAGAACAGGTCCACATCCCCGCCATCCGATTGCCAGATGGAGTAGTAAGGCCAATAATTGCTTTTTTCCCGCCCCATATTGAAGGAGCACTCATAAAAGTTGTGATAGAACATACCCAGTGCTTTGCCGGTTTTGCGGCTGAGCTTTACATAAAATGGGATGTGCTTGTAGAGGGAATCAATCTTGACCGGGTCGTAACCCATGGCATCCTTGGCGGACAGTTTCATGTATTCCTGTGCTTTATTAAAATCTCCAGGCTTTTCGCCAAAGCCATAGAAACAATCGTCATAGTCTATTTTGCTATAATGGCTGACACGGTTGTTGGAGTCCAGCACAAAGGGATTGCCAGGAACATCGCTGTACAGTAGGGTTCCCTCGGCATCATACAGGCTAAAGCAAATGGGGTTTTTCTCCAGAACCAGCTGCACCCGAGCGGTGGCAAAGGTGATGCTGTCTTGGGTCTCGTTTACCTGAGGCTGTACAGGGTCTACCCTGTTGCGTTCTCCTTCAAACAGAAAATCCAGCCGATCTTCCCAGGCGGTGGTGGACAAAACATAGGACTCCTCCGCCATCTCTTTATCGAAAGAGGCACGTACCCGGACGATTTCGTCGGTCAGGAAACAAATTTTAATATCTGCGCAGTTTGTGTGGATGAGGAATGACCCCTCCAGCGCTTCCATCCCTGTAAATTTGGAACAAATATCCATATGATCTTCTCCATATTTTTTCTTTCATTTACTAAATCACAAGGAAGGGCGGCTCTGTGCACAAAACTTGGTTCATCAGTCGTGCAGAGAACCGCCAACCAAAAAAGTTTACCACCCAAAGGATGGAACAAGCCCAAGCAAATAAGGGACAATCAGGGATATCGCCGGGATAAAGGTTACCAGCATAAGGGCAACCACCATGGCCCCAAACATGGGGATAATGTATTTTGTAACACCCTCGATTTTTACATTTCCCACACTACAGCCAACAAACAGGCAGGTGCCTACCGGTGGTGTAACCGAACCAATCCCCAAATTGAGAATCAACATGATGCCAAAATGCACAGGGCTCATACCAATACTGGTGATAATGGGCAGGAAGATGGGGGTAAAGATGAGTACAGCCGGTGTCAAATCCAGGAACATACCCATGACAAGCAGGAAAATGTTCATGATGAGCAGAATGACATACTTGTTGTTGGAGACAGTCATCAGTGCGGAGCTGATTGCCGAAGGTATGCCGGAGTAGGACATGATGTAGGACATGATGGTGGACGCTGCAATCAGGAACAAAATGGTTGCCGAACTGATCATGGTATCCGCCAGCATATCGTAAAAGTCTTTTAAGCTAACCTCGCGGTAAATAATCGCCAGCAGCGCACAGTACAGCACACAGACCACACCTGCTTCGGTAGCGGTAAACCAACCGTTGAGAATACCGGCCATAACAATGATAACAGCCAGCAGTGAAGGAACCGCATCCAGAAGCACTTTAACAGAGGATTCGGTCTCTTTTACACTGGATGCCTTGTAGCCCTTTTTATAAGCCAAAATAATGGCTACAACCATAACGCATATGCCCAGCAATGCGCCGGAAAGGTATCCGCCCATAAACAGCGCTGCAACAGATATGCCGCCGGCAGTGATAGAATAAAGAATCAGCGGGCCACTGGGAGGAATGATGATACCGGTAGGTGCAGAGCAAATATTCACAGCCGCAGAATAGTTGGGGTCGTAGCCCTCTTCCTTTTCCAGGGGGCTCATGATGCTGCCCATTGCAGAGGTAGCCGCCACAGAGGAGCCGGAAATTGCACCAAAGAACATATTGGCCAAAACATTGGTAGCGGCCAGGTATCCAGGAATCCAGCCCACAAGAAGTCGAGCCAGGCGAACCAGGCGCTTTGCGATACCGCCCTTGTTCATAATGTTACCCCCCAGCATAAACAGAGGCAGTGCCAGCAGTGAGAACGAATCAATTCCAGAGAAGCAGCGTTGTGCTGCGGTTATTGCAAAGACATCAGCGGGAAAGCTGAACAATGCGGTGACAATAGACGCTATGCCGATACCAGCAGAAATAGGAACCCCTGCAAACAGCATCAGAAAGAATACGGCAAATAAGATAATTGTCGCTTGTATAACCATTAGGCTAAATCCCCTTTCTTAGGCTCCTTGCGCTCCATAAACATTTGCAGGTATTTTAAAATCCGGGCCAAAACAATAAAGCAGCCGGAAATGGGCAGCACTGCGTACAACACCTTGAATGGTATATGCAGTACGGGTGATGCATTGGTACTGTTTAATGCAAGGCGGGCTCCACCATAAATAAATACATACCCAATAAAGAAAACAATCGCAGCTTCAATAAACAAATTCAGTGCAATTTTGCCGGGGCCCTTCACCTTGTTTTTCACTAGATCAAGGGCCAGATGCTGATCCTTGTAGAAGCAATAGGCTGCTCCTATCATACCCGACCATATGAGCATATACCGCATAAACTCCTCGGTAAATGTAGAGGGGTTACCCAAAACCCAACGGGTAAAGATCTGCCAAAAGCCGCCCGCAACCAATGCGAACATAGAAATTGCCATTAAAAAGCGCATTACTTTATCCAAAACTCTATCAACGTTTTTCAAGCGCTTACAACTCCTTCATTTCAAAAAAATGCCAATTTTGGGGTATAAATAGGGCCGCTGTCCGGGAAAATCCAAACAACAGCCCTTTGCATTTTTAATAGCCTGGAATTTAGCCAGCCATGTTGCGGATCTGCTCGACAACACCGTATACTTCGGGATTATTTGTCTTTAAGTTTTCGTAAACGGGTTGTACTGCTTCTTGGAATGCAGCGATATCTACATCGCGGATAAGCTCAACACCAAAGTTTTGAACAGCGTTATTCAGCACTTCTTCTTCAAAGGCTGCCCAAGAAGTCTTATAGTTTTCTGTGGCTTCTTTAGCGCTGGTTTTGATGATCTCCTTTTGTGCGTCGGACATTTGGTTCCAAACGGTAGAGGAAATTACAATGATGTCGGGAATACGGGTGTGCTCGTCAAAGGAGTAGAATTTGGCAACTTCGCCATGGTCGCGCAGAGCGGTGACATTGTTTTCAGCACCGTCAATAACTCCTTGTTGCAGGCCGGTGTATACATCGCTGTAGCCCATTACAGTTGCAGAACCGCCCAGTGCCTTCATCATGTCAATCGCCATCTGGGAATCCATGGTGCGGATTTTCAGGCCTTTCAGATCAGCAGGTACACGAATGGGGTTTTTAACAGTGTAGAAAGAGCGGGAACCGGAATCCAACCAGGTCAAACCTACAAAGCCGTCAGCTTCTGTGGAATCAAAGATATTTTGGGTAATTTCGCTGTCCATTACAGAATAGTAGTGATCTTTGTTGTCAAAAACATAAGGAACAGAGTATGCGTTGTAAAGGCTGCTAAAGTTACCCATTGCAGAGGCAGATACCTTTGCCATATCCAATGCTTTGTTTTGGATCTGGGAGAGCATGTCGCTTTCGCTTCCCAAGGTGCCGTTGGGGAAGATGGTGATATTGATGCTGCCGCCAGATTTTTCTGCCACATTCTTGGCAAACTCTGTCATGGCGATATGTACTGCGTGGTCTTCAGCCAGGTTGTGACCCATCTTGAGGTTAAAGGTGGTCTCTTCTGTGCCTGCTTCTGCTTGGCTACCGCCTTCAGTAGCACTAGAGGTGCTGGGTGCCTTAGAGCTGCAAGCGCCCAAAGAAACTACCATTGTGGCGCATACCAGTGCGGCCAGTATTTTTTTAATTTTCATGAACTTCCTCCTAGATTTGTTAAATCTATTGATATATTAACATTTTAATATATCAGTTGGACAAAAACAATTGTTATTTATCATGTAATTGCAGGTAGATAATTGTGCAATTTACACAATAGCTGTAAATATATGTAAACAATTACACCATGGCCACTGCTTCTTTAAAGTATTCTGGCAGCTTATAGCGAAGGCCAGTGAGGTGCTCTAAGTAAAGATTCATATGGTTTTCCAAATAGTTTCCGGCTGTTTCTGCATCCTTTGCCATAATGGATTGGGCAATATTGTAATGATCTTGGCAAATGCGATCGTCGTTGATGGAGCGCATGCTGAGTATTCTCAGGCGTTCTACATGATGCATGGTGGACTGCACCTTGTCAAAATATTGGCCTTTGCCATTGATCAAAAAGGAAATCCGGTGAAAATCGTTGTCTAGCTGATGGAGCTTTTCTGCTTTACCTGCAATGGTGGATTGCTGATAAAACTTATAGAGGTGAAGGTTTTCTTCATACAAGCTTTTGTTTTCCGGGGTCATTAGGGTGCATGCCCTGCGAATCATTTCCTTTTCCAAAGAGCAGCGGGTGAACTGTTCCATTTCCACGATTTCTAGGTCAATGGGTGCTACAAAGGTGCCGCTTTGAGGGCGAACTACTACCAAATCCGCAATATTCAGCATAATCATAGCCTCTCGCACCGGTGTTCGGCTAATATTCATCTCCTCGGCCAGTTCTTTGTCACTAAGTACCGTTCCGGGCTTTAAATCCAACTGTATGATCTTTTCCCTGATAATTTGATATGCTGTGTCACGTGCACTGGAATTTGACATGCGCAGCGCCTCCTCCACTATTTTTTTAACATACCCAGTAAATCGTATAGGTTCATTTGAAAGAAAGTCTTATTTTTTTGCGTAGTTTTACCGGTTTTTTCTTGCAAAAAATTTATAAAATCCTGTAAGGATGCTGGTGTAATGGTTTGTTTGTCGATCATACAAACAGAACCTTTGTTTTCAAATAGATAAAAATACCCATCGTCTTCCACCAACAATTGAATCTGGCTGTATTTTAAAAATGCTTTCTTTCGGTCTTCCAACACAATGCTTTTATCGGAAAAGGTGTATTTAATTGTGGGAAAATGACCTTTTCTTGCTTCTATTGCCTTGTCCGCTCGCTCTGTAGCAGGGTAGTCTCTGCTGACAAGAAGCCATGCACCCAGCATAAGTAGAATCACCTCCAAGACAGTAGGCATGGGGATAAACAGAGCTGCAACTGCCAATACAACACCAATTGCCATCCTAGTTAGGATTTTCTTTTTTTCATAGACGTAGTAGGTGGTTTTAAATAGTGTTTTAATGGTTTGTTTTGTATGGGTAACACGGCCTTCAAAATATACTATCACAATGGCCTCCTCTGGATATTTGCTCTGATCTGTTTAACTAATATATTTGTCTGTCACTGATATATTAGTGTATAACGTATTTTACAACCTGTCAACCCTTAAAAAGGAATACAATTGATTGCATATATAATACTATATTATCTCATATAATATTATATATTAAGCTATAATT
>CAYNCW010000070.1:0-10048 GCA_964395635.1 uncultured Oscillospiraceae bacterium | reverse complement strand
TAGATATCTGGGAGTTTCGGTTGTGTATAAGGATTCCGCTTTGGCAGATTTGTTGTCCACATCGGTTTACCTCTTACCCTATGAAGAGGGGCTGGCGTTGGTGCAGCAGTACGGCGCACAGGCTATATGGATTTTTAAGGACAACACTGAAAAGGCAACAGAGGGGTACAAAGCTGTATCCCAAAACTATAGCAGTAAATAGCATTACAGACAGTGTATGATACCAAGAATATTACTAATGGAGGCAATACCATGAAAAGAATATTTGTCGGATTTCTGGCAGCGGCTTTGAGTGTTTCCTTTGCCGGTTGTACAATGTACAACTACAAACCCACCCAGGAGGTGTTCACCAAGCCAGGAGCCTATACCACTACTGTCAAGGGCCACAACGGTGATGTAACTGTGGTAACCACAGTTGATAAAAGCCGAGTGAAAAAAATTGAGGTAATCAGCCACCAGGAATCTCCCAGCGTAGGGGATGTTGCTATGCAAAAGGTGGTGGACAGCATTATTGCAAACCAAGGCTTTGATGTGGATATTATCAGCGGTGCTACCTACTCCTCTGTAGCGGTTTTGGAAGCTGTCTCCACAGCAGCTAAGGAAGCCGGAGCGGATGTAGAGATTATTACCATGGAAGCAGTGGGGGCAAAGTCTGGCGGTTCAGAAGGCCTCACAACACCGAAAGCGCCCTTTACTCCCGGAAGCTATACCGCTTCCAGCAAAGGGTATGGCGGTGAAATTACCGTTACAGTAGAGCTTGATGCTGAAAAAATTGTAGCTGTGAAAGCAGATGGCCCTAACGAAACCCAAGGGATTGGCTCCAATGCCATTGCCCAGCTGCCTGACAAAATTGTGGAGGCAAATTCAGTTGAAATAGACGGCGTATCCGGTGCAACTATGTCCAGCAACGCCATCAAGTCGGCTGTTGTTGCTGCTATGGAACAGGCAAAATAACCCAGCCTTTAATAGAAAACGCTGCTGCATGATAATGAACTGCACCCCTACTGTTAAACAGTATAGTATACTGATAACAGTAGGGGTGCTTTTTATGCCAAAAGGGGTGCCGTGCAAAAGATATATAGCAGAATTTGAAATGCTAGTGGTAGAAATAATGCAACAAGAGCGCCTTGGGTGCACGGAGACAGCAAATTGTTTGAATTTTAATGCTGCTTTCAGCCAGCAGGCCGGGTAACAAAGTGGTGTTAACAAAAAAGGGACTGCCCCATAGCAGCTACTGAAAGCTACTAGCAGTATCCCCTTGGCTTATCCATGTATGGAATTTTGGGCAAAAAAAGTACCGCCCCCACTATTGCAGAGACAGCACCCCGTGGTGGACGATAACGGACTTGAACCGCTGACCCTCCGCACGTCAAGCGGATGCTCTACCAGCTGAGCTAATCGTCCATATTTGTAAAAAGAACAACGTCGTCAATTAAACGACAAAGGTGATTATACCCGAAATTCACAGAAAAAGCAACCCTTATACACAATTCTGTAACATTGCTGCGCATTTAGTCGAAATATATCCAAAAATGTAGCAGAATCTCCAGAAAACAGCACAACCATCGCCTAAACTGGAACAAAGGTGCTGTAAAAACTTCTGTGTTTATATACGCCCAAGCAAAAAATAGGGCAGCAATACACAAAGTATTGTCAAGGCGGCATCCGGTTTATACAAATGAGCACAAGATAGGACATACACAAGTATATTCTTTTGTACGCATACTATTCCAATATATAAGAAAACACCCTGACCATACCGAAGACTGGTAATGGTCAGGGTGTTTGTTAAGGTGACGGCTATATCAAACGGCGGTACTGGGTGGAAAAATCCACCAGGTTGTGCAGCGGCTGGCTGGCAGCATAGCGGCGCATATTTTCAACTGCTATATTGTATAGCCGCTCGCTGGTCTCGGCTAGGGTGTAGCCACCGGAGCAGTGGGGGGTAATCAAAGCGTTTTCCTCCAGCCAAAGGGGGTGGCCGGATGGCAGGGGCTCCGGATCGGTTACATCCAACAATGCACCGGCCAGCTTGCCATCGTGAAGCAGCTGGCAAAGGGCCATAGAATCCACCGCATTACCTCTGCCCACATTGACAAGATAGCTGTCCTGCTTAAGCAGCGCCAAGCGCTCCTTGCCAAACAGCTGCCGTGTCTCCGGAGTAGAGGGCAGGCATAAAATCACCGCATCAGCTCTGGGCAGCAGGTTGTCCAGTGCATCCATTAGATATAGCTCATCTACACAGTCTGGCTTGCGGGTATCGGCGCGGCGCACCCCGATGGTATGTGCACCCAACAGCTTCATGCGCTGGGCAATTTCGCTGCCCAAATCCCCCAACCCCACCACCAAAACAGTGGAGCCATAAATTGACTGTACAACGCCTCTTTCCTGCCACAGCTGCTTGTGCTGGTTGTCCCTGTAAAGATGGAGCTTGCGCATCAGCATCATCAGTCCGGCAACGGTGTATTCGGCTATACTCAGCCCATATGCACCGGTTGCATTGGTCAGCAGCATATCTTCCCGCAATACGTCCGGTTCCGAAAAGTAGTAGTCCACACCGGCAATGTTCAGCTGAAGCCATTTAAGGTCTTTTGCTGCCCGGAGTTTGTTGATAGATGGCAAACCAAAGCAGACATCTGCCCAAGCCAACTGTTCACCGGTGAGCTCACTAGGAGCATAATATCGTATTTCCGCATGAGGGGCTGCTTGCTGGAGCATATCCTTGTGCCGTTGTTCCAGGGGAACCTGTGGGGGCAGTGTGACAACCAATCTTTGAATATCCGGCATAACCTATAGCCTCCTGTACAAATAGTATAAATTTAGTATAGCTCTCCCTGTGGTTGATGTCAACGAAAAGGTGGCTGTGTTCATACCAGGGCCAAAGTTTTGCTGTATACTGCTGTATATTCGTATTAAGAATGGTGGGTAAATTATGGAACAGCTCATTGCCTCGCCGGTGGGCACCTTGCGCTTGTGTGAACAAGATGGCTGCATCACCGGGGTATACTTTGCAAAGCAAACCCAACCGGATACAGCACCGTGCGATAGTCTAATATTACAACAAGCGGTGCAGCAGCTAAATGAATATTTTCAGGGAGAGCGCAAAACCTTTCAGCTGCCTCTGGCACCCAAAGGAACCCCGTTTCAGATGCGGGTTTGGCAGGCGCTGCAAAGCATACCCTACGGGGTAACCTGGAGCTATAAACAGCTGGCAGAAGCAGCAGGCTCCCCAAAAGGATACCGGGCGGCAGGACTTGCCAACAACCGCAACCCCATTTCCATCATTATTCCATGCCACCGGGTAATCGGTGCAGACGGCAGTCTCACCGGCTATGGCGGTGGCCTGGAAATCAAGGCCCTTTTGTTGGAACTGGAGAACAAATACGACAGGTAGCACATTGTCCTGTAGGTATTGCCCCACAGCACATAGCGGTGATGGGTTCTTCTGCCTTATGGGATTTGTAGGTTGACCTTTTTGCCCGCTTGGTTTACAATATAGAGGTGAAAATATGCCGGAGAGGGCAGGGAAAAGGGGCGGTTGTCATGCAAATTTCACCATCGGTGTTGGCGGGTGATTTTGCAAGGCTTGGCGAAGAAGTTAAAGCCATGGAAAAAGCGGGAGCAGATATGATCCATCTGGATATAATGGATGGGCAGTTTGTACCCAATATCACCTTCGGGGCACCAGTGGTAAAGTGCTTGCGGCCGTATACCAAGTTGTTTTTCGATGTACACCTGATGATTTTGGATCCTCTTAAATATGTAACCGATTTTATTAAAGCCGGTGCGGACATGATAACCTTTCATGTGGAATGTCAAAGTGATATTACCACCACCTTGGATCAAATACAAAGCCAGGGTGTACAGGCTGGATTGGTGCTCAAGCCTGCAACCCCGGCGGAGGCGATACTGCCCTATCTGTCCCGGTTGGACATGGTGCTGGTGATGACTGTGGAACCCGGCTTTGGCGGACAATCCTTTATGCAGGAGCAGATGGACAAGCTGCTCACCATACGCAAAGCAATTGATAACCAGCAGCGCAATACCCTGCTGGAAGTGGATGGCGGTATTGATCTTAACACCGCGCCTATTGTTGCAAAACACGGCGCCAATGTCCTGGTGGCGGGTTCCGCTCTGTTTGGTAAACCGGATTATAGCCAGGCGGTATCCGCGCTGCGTCAGTCGGCGCTGGGGGCCTGACCAAAATATTTGGCCAGGGTATCCAAGGCGGTATCCAGGATAATTTCTTGGCCGTGTTCCTGAACATAGGCAGCATGAATTTCGCCCTCCCCAATCTGAGGGGCAAATTCGCTGAGAAAATATACGCTCAGCTGGTCTGCATAGTCCAAAGGATACACAATTAACCGCCATTGTTTCCCCAGCTTATACAGCGAGCTTTTATAAATCCTGTGACTATAGCGGGCATAGACTTTGCAGCAAGCATGGGTTAAATCGTCGATATCCTCAAAAGAAAAAATAACCGGTGCAGGGGCTTTGGGAGACCCTTTGCGCAGCTGATGGCCCGAGGGCAAGGTGGTAAAATAGATTACCATTCCGTCCTCCTCGGTAGGGTACACCTCTATGTACAGCTTGGAATGCTGGGGGTTAAAGCCGGTTTCCAGCTTGCCCTGTTCCAGTAAATCCACCAGCAGCTGCCTGGTTCCGTTATGGGTGTAATCCATAGCATCGTAGGAGATGGAAAACTCCTCCAAGTCTACAGCGCTTAGGGTTACCTTTAATTTACCGGGGCTTACCAATACAAATTTCATTACTCCCTGCTCCTTTTGGGGCGATTTATACTCCTGGTATTATATTCCGGGAGGTTCAGAGCATGTTGTGTGCTATCCCACATTGGGAAAAGCACAAAAAAGCCTTTCATGCATCTGGTATTTAGAACCTGGAAAGGACACGGTGCTTAAATGGCAATGTTTTCAAAAGGGATTGTCTTAGCGCAACACAAGGAACCGGCATTTTCTCGGCCTATGGTGCGTTTTGTAAATCCCCAAACCGACGGTTTGCAGCTGGATTGGGAACCACCGCTGCAGGGGCGCCGGGTTTCTGTAGATGAGATTATAGAAATAGCCAAGAATGCCCGAATTGTTGACGAGCGGGACGGAAAACTGCTCTACCGCAAGCTGCTGCGTTCTAAGGATAGAGCGGTGGCAGTGGTGGCAGATGCGGTGGACGACGAACCCTATGTCTCTAGCAAGGTATGCCTTCTTCTTTGGAATCAGGAGGAGATTGTTAGCGGGCTATCTTTGTGCAAGCAGGTGGCTGGAACCGACCAGGTGTGTTGTATGGCCTATAAAATGATAACCGACCTGGAGACAAAAATACCCCGAAGCATTGATTCTGTCAAAGTGTTTCGGTTGCGTGGGGGATATCCTGCTTCCTCCCATACAGATAAAATTAAGGTAGGCCACGGCAGAAAGCTGGTGGTGGGCGCCGGTGCGCTGGTTCATCTGCACCGGGCAGTGTGGAATGCAAAAAAACAAAGTACCGTGTTTATTACAGTGGCGGGTAACTGTGTGGCAAATCCCATGAACCTGGAAGTATCCATCGGTATGACTGTGATGCAGGTTCTGGAACGGTGTGGTTTGTCGGATACCCCTACACGGGTGGTGTGTGGCGGCCCTATGACCGGCATTTCCATCATGGATCCGGAAAAAACACTGGTTACTTACACCACACGGGCTGTTCTTGCCTTTAAGGATAACAAACGGGATGCTTATTATACCTGTATTGGCTGTGGCCGATGTGAACAGGTATGTCCTACCGGCCTTAGTCCTATGTATATTCATCGGTTTGTAGAAAATAGCTATTATGCAAATCTCAAGCCTTTTGATGCACATCTATGTACCGGTTGCGGCACCTGTAGCTATGTGTGCCCATCTAAGCTGGGTGTGGCCGCATCTATGGCCAAGGCCAAGGCATATGCACTTACACACTTTGTGGAGGATAACGGAGAGGGGGATTCCCTTGACACTTAATACCCAGGATGCCCCTCATATACGCCATCACGAAAGCACCCGTACCCTGATGTTGGATGCCATACTGGTGCTGGCAGTTATATATGGTATGGCATTTTATTATTACGGCCCCCGCATCATTGGGTTGGGGCTGGCTGCAGTGTTATCCAGCGTCCTGCTGGATGCTGTAGGTACATTTATGCGGGGCAGTCGCCCCAATATCCGGGATCTTTCGGCGGTGGTAACCGGTATGATATTGCCTCTGCTTATGCCGGTTTCGGTGAGCTATTCGGTGGTGTTTATTGCGGTGACCGTGGCGGTGCTGATATCCAAGCATCCCTTTGGTGGGGTGGGGCACAATGTGTTTAACCCGGCGGCTGTGGGATTTTCCTTTGTAGCCATCTGTTATCCTGCCCAGCTGTTTACCTATCCGGTTCCGCTGACCCAACAACTGCCTATGTTTGGCCCGGTGGGGGAATTTTTGACCGGGGTATCTCCAGAGTTTACCCTAAAGCTGGGAGGCGTACCCAAATACGATATTTTGGACATGGCGCTGGGAAACTATCCGGGTCCGGCTGGTGCTACTAATATTCTAGTAATCCTTGCCTGTCTTTTATACCTGGTTTTTCGCAATACAGTGCGGTGGGAGATGCCGGTATCCTTTTTTATCACAGTATCTGCCTTGGCATTTCTGTTTCCCCGGGGGGATGTTTCCGGTTGGCAATCAGTGGCATTTGAGCTAATGTCGGGTATACTATTGTTTGGCGGGGTGTTTTTGCTGGGGGATCCGGTCACTACACCTAAGCGAGATTTTTCTAAGGTTGTGTTTGGTGTAATTTCTGGCATTATGGTTATGTTGTTTCGCAGATACGGCCTTATGGAAGAGGAATTTACCTTTGCACTGCTGTTGATGAATGCTTCTGTCTGGGGTATTGATATGTCCGGAGAGTATTTGCACAGCATAATCAGGAGGAAACGGTTTGAAACTTTCAACGGTAAAAAGATACAGAAAAAAGCATAGACTCTTAGGGTCACTGATACTAAAAAACCCAGTGCTGGTAATGGGGCTGGATCTGCCCTTTGTTATTGTGGCCTCCACCAGTATGCGAAATGCTGTGGCACTGAGTATGCAGCTGCTTCTTGTTCATATGGTCACTGTTACGGTGGGAATGATAACCTGCCGTAAGCTGCCTATTTGGCAGAGGGCCATGGTGAACGCAGGAGTATCCACCGTTACAATGATGTTGTCCAGAATACTGGTAAGGGCAATCTTCCCGGGTATAACCAACTCCGCAGGAATGTATCTGTACCTGATGGCGGTAAATGGTATGACTCTGCTGCAGACAGGGGAACAGGACAAGCAGGCCAAGCCGTGGACCGTATTGACCGGAGCACTGTACAATGTTTTGGGTTTTGGGTCTGTGGTGGCGCTGGTATCGGTGCTGCGGGAATATGTGGGCAATGGTACCCTGTGGGGAGTAAACCTACCCTCAATTATCAAGGTAGGCGGCGTGCTGCTTCCCTTTGGTGGGTTTATTGTAATGGCACTGGTTTTGGCGGCAGCCAAGTTCTTAAGCAAGAAGTTTTTGGGCTTAGCATTAGTAGAATCCGCCCGGAAAGAAGCCCAGTATACCCAGATTAAGGTGATATCTCAAGAGATTCTGTAAGTTAACAGGAGATGGCATTTATAAACTACCGCGTCGTTGCAGAGGAGTGTTCATGGAAAATCCGTTTATATTGCTTATAACAGCTATATTTACTGCAATAGCTGCAGAAAACCTGGTCTTTACCCGCGCTCTGGGGCTGAATAAGACCGTTATGATTATGAACCACCCCAAACTGGTAATACTATATGGTACATTGGTCACCTGGATGATGACGGCATCTTCGCTGTTTACAGCGGTGCTGAACCGTTTGCTGATAGGACAACCCTTGGCAAACTATTTGTATGCACCGGGGTATCTGCTGTGTGCCTGTGGGGTATTGGCCTTTACCTATTTGTATACACGCAAACAGATGCCTGCCCAATTTGCTGTGATTCGCCATATTTTGCCGGCAACCACCTTTAACTCGGCAGTTTTTGGCGTGTTTTATATCACCAACGGGCCAAGCTATGGTTTTTTGCAGACGATAGGGTATGCATTTGGTGCAGGTGTGGGGTTTACATTGGCAATTCTTATCATATACTATGCCCGTAAACGGTTGGCCATTAGCCCGGTTCCGCGTTCTTTTCGGGGAATGCCCATACTTCTTTTGTATATTGGGTTTTTGTCTCTGGCAATCTATGGGCTAATTGGTCACGGGTTGCCTTCTTAACAAGTACTGCTACAACTGCGTGTATACATTCAACTTGAGCCCAAAAGGCTATTAGAATAGAGTGTAGGGCAGACAATTGACTATATTGGGAATAATGACACCGGAATGGAGTGGGGGAATGGCAAAACAATATAAAATCAAACGGTATCACCGGACAGACAACGTGTATAAGGCGAAACCTCACCCAGTTGTTGTCGCTCTTTGGATACTTGGTTTAGGTGCCCTTGTTTTTGTGGGCATCAGTATCTACCAGCCGGTATATAACTTTATTATGGGGGATAACAGCTTTTTTCATAAACAACAACCCCAAATTTCTTTGGATTCCCAGTCCCAGCAGGATACCCCATCTCAGACACCAGAACAACTACAGCCGGTGGTTCAAGATAGCGTAAGTGCTGATACACTGCGTACAGTGTGGCTGCCGGGTACCACCGCAGCAAATCCCCAGGCATTAGATGGCTTTCTTACAGGATTAGAAGGCACCGACATAAATGCAGTTATGGTAGATATAAAGGATGCAGAGGGCACAGTGTTGTTTGGGTCGACAAACCCAGATGCAGCAGCATGGGGGGCTTTGTCTCCCAACACGCTGGATCTGCCAGCCATCAGCAAACAACTTGGTGAAAAAGGTATCAACCTGGTTGTGCGCATGTCTGCATTCTCGGATAAAAAAGCGGCAAAAGGAAACCGGGAGAATGCTATTCACTTCCAGGACAGCGAATGGTTGTGGCTGGACAATGATGAAAATGCTGGTGGAAAACCGTGGCTGAATCCCTTTTCCCCCGGGGCGCAAAACTATATAACCAATCTGGCTGTGGAGGCAGTAAATGCAGGTGCAGCTATGGTGGTGTTGGAAAACGTACAGTTTCCGGATGGAAGCAGTTCAGCCAATGCTAATTTTGGCGTTGAGTCAGATAGCCAGCAGCGCGGGGAAATACTCAAGACATTTGTCCAGCAGTGTAGCGCTGCAGTAGAAGAAGCAGGTGGTCATCTAGCAGTCTACCTTCCTATAGAGGACATCGCATTAGGAGCTGTGGTCGGTGGGCAGACTAATCCCAATACCTATGCCAAGCAGGTAGTGGTGCGGTATGGCAAAAATCCCTTGGATATGGTGGGGGATATTGTAGTGGTGGGTGTACTGCCGTATGTAATGGGCAACGACTTTAACAAGGGAGGGCTTATCATACCTCGCCCCATGGAAGATCCTGCAGCAACTGCAAAAACAGTGTTGGAATATGTAAAAGCGCAGCTTGGGGGCAAAGAGTGCAGTATTGTCCCTCTGTTGCAAGGCGGAAGTGAAGCATCACCCATGGCGCCACTTAACAAGCAACAACTAGATAACCAGCTGGTCTTGGTAAAAGAGTCCGGCAGTATGTCCTATATTCTATATACAACTAGTGGGAGCTATTTGTTACAGTAAAAACAGGCTTTTCCTTAAGAACCATTGGGTGGATTCTTTTGGAAAAACCTGTTTTGGTATATAATTACTGCACCTCTACCAAGTATTAAAACTGCGTATACTGGGGCTAGATGGAATAAAGGTACCATACTCTGTTTACAGTAATAGTAGTAAACACTAAAGGATTACCCAGTAGCTTCATACCCATCAACTATGTGATTAGGCGCTGAATACCGGTGACTGTGGTATGACTCGAAAGAGATATACTATAAAGGTATAAATTCCATCTGGAGACATGAGTCTCTGCTATTTGCAAAAAAATGCAAGGAGGGAACAAATATGCTGATATTAAGCAGAAAAATTG
>CAYNCW010000069.1:0-10196 GCA_964395635.1 uncultured Oscillospiraceae bacterium | reverse complement strand
ACCAACATCGAAAAAGCGGTGGAAAACCGCAAGCTGCAGGATCTGATTTACGAGGTTCAGGTTCCCACCGAAACAGTTGTCGAAATTAAAGACAACAAAAAGCGGGAAGTAGAGCGCAAAGTATACCCCGGCTATGTAATGGTCAAGATGATTATGACCGACGATAGCTGGTATGTTGTGCGCAATATCCGCGGTGTCACCGGGTTCGTGGGGCCAGGCTCCAAGCCGGTACCCCTCTCGGATGAAGAGGTGGCGCGTTTGGGTGTGGAGATCAAAGAAATCATCGTAAACTTCCAGGTAGGCGATTCGGTGAAAGTAACCGACGGATATTTGGAAGGCTTTATCGGTGTGGTAGAATCAATAGAACCCGAAAACGATCTTGTTCGGGTTACAGTTTCCATGATGGGTAAAGATGTCCTGGTGGAGCTGGAACTGGACCAGGTGGAAACCCTGGATTAGGGCCTTTTCTGATGGGCCCCGGCAAAGATCCCTTTTTAGAAGGACAGGCCGCCCTATGGGCAGGCTGGTCCTAAAGGGCGTCGGCTACGGTTTGGCGGCGCCTGTGGGAGAAGCGAGACCGCACTGCGGCCGTTTCGAGAGGAACCACTAATTTTGGAGGTGCAACAATTATGGCAAACAAGGTAGCTGGATATATTAAGCTTCAAATTCCCGCCGGTAAAGCTACGCCGGCCCCGCCTGTAGGCCCTGCACTGGGTCAGCATGGCGTTAACATCATGCAGTTCACAAAGGAATTCAACGAGCGTACAAAGAACGACATCGGGCTGATTATCCCGGTTGTTATCACCGTTTACGCCGACCGTTCCTTCAGCTTCATCACCAAAACTCCTCCCGCTCCTGTGCTGATCAAAAAAGCACTGGGACTGGACAAAGCATCGGGCGTACCCAACAAAACCAAGGTTGGTACTCTCACCAAGGATCAAGTGCAGAAAATCGCGGAACAAAAAATGCCCGACCTCAACGCTGCCAACATCGACTCCGCTATGCGGATGATCGCAGGCACAGCCCGCAGCATGGGTATCTTGGTCGAGGAATAATCTCCGGATGATCATCACTTATACAGGAGGAGAAGTGTGTAATGAAACACGGTAAAAAATATGTGGAAAGCCAAAAGCTTTTCGATAGAGCTACACTGCATGATACCGCCGAAGCGCTGGATGTCTGCCTGAAAACTGCCAAAGCAAAGTTCGACGAGACGGTGGAGCTCCATGTCCGTCTCGGCGTTGACTCCCGCCACGCTGACCAACAGGTTCGCGGCGCGGTTGTGCTGCCCAATGGCACCGGTAAAACTGTGCGCACCCTGGTTTTTGCCAAAGGTGACGCTGTGGAAGCTGCTAAAGCTGCCGGCACTGACTATGTGGGCGCCGAAGATATGATGGAAAAAATCCAAAAAGAGGGCTGGATGGAGTTTGACGTTGTCATCGCCACCCCCGACATGATGGGCGTCGTTGGTCGTTTGGGTAAGGTGCTTGGTCCCCGTGGCCTTATGCCTAACCCCAAAGCCGGTACCGTTACCCCGGACGTAGGCCGTGCGGTTACCGAAGCCAAAGCCGGTAAGATCGAATACCGTTTGGACAAAACCAACATCATCCACTGCCCCATAGGCAAGGTTTCCTTCGGCGTTGAGAAGCTCCAGGAGAACCTGGACACCCTGATGAGCGCCATTGTAAAGGCAAAGCCTGCCGCTGCAAAGGGTCAGTATGTGAAGTCCTGCGTGGTAGCCACCACCATGGGTCCTGGCGTTAAGCTGAACCCCGGCAAGTTTACCGTATAGGGTAAACCGGTTAACCGCCGAGCCAAAGGCAGCCTTGCCCTTGGCATTGCTACAGCAAAATAGAGAAACCGGCTGCACAGCAGACGGAAAAGTTAGCGGACGGGCGTTGTTAAGGGGTTTCCTTGGCAGAACCGTCCGCTCCTTGCATCTTACCTATCAGCGCCTAGCGGCAGTGGGCTTTGCCTGGTTTGGGCTATGGTCTCACATGCCAATACTTGTGAAAAGATAAGGAATGAGCCATGCTATGAAAATGGATACCGTTCGCACCCGTTTTGCGCCCAGCCCCACCGGCTATATGCATGTGGGCAATCTGCGCACCGCTCTGTATGCTTACCTAATGGCCAAATCCAAGGATGGGAAGTTTCTTCTGCGTATAGAAGACACCGACCAAGAGCGGTATGTGGAAGGCGCTGTGGATATCATCTACAACACCCTGCGGGAAACCGGCCTTGTCTGGGACGAAGGCCCGGATGTAGGCGGCCCGGTGGGACCGTACATTCAAAGTGAACGCATGGGGATGTACAAAGAGTATGCGTTGCAGCTTATCGCTTCCGGACACGCTTACTACTGCTTCTGTGAGAAGGAGCGCCTGGAAGAGGTCAGAGCCCTGCAAAAGGCATCGGGTATGCCCACAAAATATGATGGGCACTGCAGTCGGCTCACCCCAGAAGAGGTGCAGCAAAAGCTGGATGCAGGCACCCCCTATGTCATTCGGCAGAAAATGCCCCAGGAAGGCACCATCAGCTTTGAGGACGAGGTATTTGGCCTGATTACAGTGGAGAGCAGCTCCCTGGACGACCAGGTGCTTATCAAAGCGGACGGTATGCCCACCTACAACTTTGCCAACGTGGTGGACGACCACACCATGGGCATCACCCATGTTATCCGGGGCAACGAATACCTTTCCTCCACCCCCAAATACAACCTGCTGTACAAATCCTTTGGCTGGGAAATTCCCGCCTATATCCACTGTGCACCGGTTATGAAAAACGCCACCGAAAAGCTTTCTAAGCGCAACGGCGACGCATCCTATCAGGATCTGGTGGCCAAAGGCTACCTAAAAGAGGCTGTGCTCAACTACATTGCCCTGCTGGGCTGGGCCCCAGGAGGCGAAGAGGAAATCTTCACCCTGGAAGAGCTTATCAAGGTATTTGCGGTATCCGGCATCTCCAAGTCCCCAGCCATCTTTGACAACCAGAAGCTGCGGCACATCAATGCCGAATGGATTCGCCGCATGACCCCTGATGCCTTCCATCAGATTGCCCTGCCCTGGATTGAGAAAACGGTGGTCAGCTCCAAGATAGACACCCAGTTCTTAGCCACCCTTCTGCAGGCCCGGTGTGAGGTGCTGGAGGACATCCCGGAACAGGTGGATTTCTTCGACCAACTCCCCGACTACTCCACCCAGCTGTATGTCCACAAAAAGATGAAGACCAACGAGGAAAACTCCCTGGAATCCTTAAAGGCAATCCTGCCGGTGCTGGAGCAGGTCACAGACTGGACTGTGGAGAATATTCACACAGCGCTGTTTGATCTCATTGCCCAGCTGGAGGTTAAAAACGGGATTATCCTGTGGCCGCTGCGTGTGGCGGTTTCCGGCAAGCAGTTTACCCCCGGCGGTGGTGTGGAAATGGCATACCTGCTGGGTAAACAAGCAACCTTGGAACGACTGGCTGCTGGTATTCAAAAGCTGGAAATAGAATAGTCCACCAACTGCCGTATAAAATAAGCTGTTGCACCTGCATCCATAGGATACAGTGCAACAGCTTTTCTTTATGCAGTACAGTTTGACTACAGCTGTCTGCGCAGCAATCGGGGGCGATAGGGGTTGGGCCGGATTCTCCGATAGACAAGACCCACAATATAGCCAATCAAACAACAGACTACAACCAACCCGGTAACGTAAAACTCATGGGGGATGCTGAAATCCAGCAATGCCTTCACCAAAATATCCAACGGCTGAAAACTGAGAACACCGCCCCAGGTGTTGATAAAGGTATAGATACCGGAGTTGTAATGGGCTGCATACAGGGTGGTTATCAGCACCGCGTTAATTCCCCCATACAGCAGTATCAGCGCCAATACCCGCTTGGGGTAGTGGTAGGTGGCAAACCCAGTGGTAACACTCCAGCCCACAACCATAATCCCGGCAAATGCCCATTGCAGTATATGGGAAAAAGCAGAGGTGTTGTTGAACAAAAAAGAGACCAGAAGGGCCGGAAGCCAAAAAACCAAATACAAACAATAATATTTCTTCATATCTACTCCGCCACCCCCAAAACCGCATAATGGGGGTACCGCTTTTTCGGAGCGCGGCGCACCGTAATTACACAGGTAAAGCTACCTCAAAAATACTGGTTAAGGCACACATCCCCTATCCCTGGGCGGGATGCACGGTATGATGCGCCACCGCATGGTCCATCTCCCCGCAGATAAACAGATACATCTCCTTGGCCATATTGCAATAGCCCATCACTGCGGTGTAACTAAGCTCCAAAGGGATGTCGGCAGGATACCGGGTTTCAATATAGCACCGGTTGAGAGATGCACTTTCCTCCAGCCATACCCGAAAGCTTTTATCGTATTTCATGGCTTGCTTGCATAGCCAGGTCAGGTTATGTCCGTCCACCAAGCAGTCACTTTTTAACAGGATATACGCCTTCAGGGCTTTTTCTATGGTTTGCTGGCAATGAAAAGCAGCTGCATTATAGCAGTTGTCGTCCTGTGCCAGCAAAAAGGCGCATACAATATCCTCGTTGGCCATTTCCAGCCAGTCGTAATATTTTTTGGAGTCGGTTGTGTTATGATGACGCCGCTTACTCATAGACAACCATTCCTGTCATGGCAATTTTTCCAGCAAAGGATCCCCTCTGCTCCAATAGAGCCTCCCACTCCTGAGGGGTATACAGCAGTATATCAAAGGGGATGGGGCTGTCAACATCCAGATAAATAGAGCGTTCTGCCCGCTGCTTATCCGCCATAGCAGCAATGATACACAGCTTAAAGCTGGCAGATTTGCCTTCCAGAGTAAGGCGGTGGTTATAAAGATATACCCGCACTGGTTGCAACAGGCCTACAATTTCCTCCACCACCTGCCGGATTTCTTCCCCTACAGGTATGGATGCATCAGATGACATTTTCATAAGGGCCACCTCTGGAAGATTATTGCTTCTTGGAACATTTGGAAGTATAATGGGAACAGTTATGTTTTGTATATTATAACACTACTAATGGATAAAAAAAATCTTTTTTTCTAAAAAAGTGCTGTACCGGTAGAATTTTGCCCATGATATACCTATAGGGGCTTTCCCCATACCTTGTCTTTGCCCAGGGCAAGAGTACCCTGCTGTAGCAGTATCTCCCCATGGGGATAGACAAGAACCGGCCTGCACGGGAACAGGAGGACAGACTGTTGCTGGAGATGGAAACCGATAAACAAATTGCCAATACAACCCTTCACCGGTTGTTGGAGGATACAAACGCAGGTGCGGTGTTAACCGGCACCATCAATCAGCTGCTGTGGGTGGAGTCTGCACTGGCCAAAGGCTCCCACACCCTCATGGAGCGGCATCCTGCCACCACACAGGACACACTCCCCACCAGCGCAGGAATCGGCTGCCAGGGGGTAGCCGGTGCTTACTCCCATATAGCGGGAGAGCAGCTGTTTCCCCAAGGGGAGATACACTTCTACCAGGAATTTACAGATGTGGTGCAGGCAGTTCTGTCCGGCCAGGTGGATTTTGGCATACTCCCGGTGGAAAATTCTAGCGCAGGGCCGGTGGGGGAAGTGCTGGAGCTGCTGATGAGCAATCCGCTATACATCAATCGGTCGGTTACCATCCGTATCGGCCACTGTCTGTGTATACACCCGGATACCAACCCGGAAGCGGTAACCCATGTGTTGTCCCACCCCCAGGCCCTTGCCCAGTGCCGCCGGTTTCTCAGCAGCAAAGGGTATCAGCCCAAGCGGTTTTCCAACACCGCCGCCGCCGCCAGAGAGGTGGCAGGTGGCCCGGGCACCATAGCCTGTATCTGTTCCAAACGCAGCGCCCAGCTGTATAAGCTGCGAATCTTACAAGAAAATATCGAGGACTTTTCCCAAAACTACACCCGGTTTCTCTGCATTTCCCGAAGCAACCTGCTGCTGCCCAATGCCGACACCATCACCATCACCCTGCAGCTTCCCCACGAGCCGGGCGCACTGGGCAGGCTGCTGACCCGATTTGCCGCCTGCAACCTGGATCTCACCAAGCTGCTGAGTATGCCCATAGCCAGCCGGGAGTTTAAGGTGCAGTTTTACCTGGACTTTTCCGGCAACATAAAGGATAGCCGGGTGGTAAGTCTGCTGAGCGCCCTGGGGGAGGAATCCGACAGTATGCGCTTTTTGGGCAACTATCCCGGAGACAATTCCAAGTAGCCCTATCCCCCTGGTATAGCAAGCATAACCCAGCAAACCCCAAAGGAGTTATACTATGACATCAGCTATTTCCACACAACCCTCCCGCTGGAAGCAGGCGTTTGTATGGGCGCTGTGCATCGGCCTTTTGCTGTTTATACCCTTTATCCTATTTGACAAAGGGTACTTTATCTACTATGGCGACTTTAATGTGCAGCAGATCCCATTCTACAAGCTGGCTCACCAAGCGGTGCGCAGCTGGGATATCGGCTGGAGCTGGTACACCGATCTGGGTGCCAACTTTGTTGGCTCCTACAGCTTTTACCTGCTCTTCAGCCCATTTTTTTGGATAACCCTGCCCTTCCCCACCAGTGCGCTACCTATGCTGATGGCACCGCTGCTGGTGCTAAAAACTGCCTGTGCCGCTCTTACAGCCTGTCTATACCTAGAGCGGTTTGTCCGGGACAAAGCCTATGCAGTTGCCGGCAGCCTGCTCTATGCCTTTTCCGGCTGGATGCTGTTCAATATCTTTTTTAACCATTTCCACGATGTAGCAGTGTTCTTTCCCCTGCTTCTGTGGAGCTTGGAGCTACTGGTCTGCGAGAACAAAAAGGGCTGGTTTGCTTTGGCGGTGCTGATAAACGCCATGGTCAACTATTGGTTCTTTGTGGGGGAAGTGGTGTTTGTTCTTCTGTATGTCCTTGTGCGGATCTCCACCAAGGGCTGGCTGATGACCGGTAAAAAATTTTTCACCCTGGTGTGGGAATCGGTGCTGGGGGTGGGTATGGCAGCCCTGGTGCTTGCGCCATCGGTAATGGCGCTGGCCGGCAACCCCAGAACCGGCACCGACGAGCTGCTCACCGGCTGGAATGTATGGCTTTATTGGCACGAACAGCGGTATCCGGCTATACTACACAGCCTGTTTTTCCCCCCAGAGCTCCCGGCTCGCCCCAATTTCTTCCCGGATCACGGTGCCAAGTGGGCTTCTTTATCCGCCTGGCTTCCCCTCTTGGGTATGACAGGGGTTATCAGCTATTTTATAGACAGGAAAAACGACTGGGTAAAGCGGCTTTTGGCGCTGAGTCTTTTGTTTGCACTAATCCCGGGGCTTAACAGCTTGTTTATCCTGCTCAACGGATCTTATTATGCCCGGTGGTTTTACATGCCGGTTTTGATTATGGCCCTTGCATCAGCCCGAGCACTGGAGGACAGCATCTATTCCACCCAATCCTTCTCCCGTGCCATCAAATGGTCGGTGATAATTGTGGCCGGCTTTGTTGTGATGTCCGGCCTTACCCCCCAGTATGTGGAGGATAAGCTCACCTTTGGCATGGCAGCGGATCAAACTATGCTGTGGGCATATGCCATAACAGCGGCAGCCTGCCTGCTGCTGACAGCCCTGCTGGTAATGCGTCTGCGCAGAAGCAAACAGTTTAAGTCCTATCTTTGCGGTGGTATTGCCCTGGTGTCGGTGGTGTTTGGCATCTTCTATATGGCCAATGGCAAGAACAATATGGAGCGTAGCCGGTTTGTGGTTAACACCGCCATTAAGGGGCGCTACCAGCTGTCCCTGCCGGAGATTCCCTTTGCCCGCACCGATGTATACGACGATATGGACAACATCGCCATGTTCTGGCATCTGCCCAATATCCAGGCCTTTCACTCTATCGTTCCCCCCTCCATCATGGAGTTCTACCCCAAGGTAGGGGTCAAGCGGGATGTGGGCTCCCGGCCGGAAGCCGATTACTATGCGCTGCGGCCGTTGCTTTCGGTGCGGTGGCTGTTTATCCACCAGGATAAGGAGGAGCAGTCCCCCATGCCTGGCTACACCCTGTATTCCCAAGAGCTGGGCTTTAATGTCTACGAAAACCAAAACTACATCCCTCTGGGATTCGGCTATACCCACTATGTCACCACCCAACAAATGGAGGAGGTAGACACCAGCAAACGATCCAACCTGATGCTCCGGGCCATTGTGCTGGAGGAAGAGGCAGCCCAGCGCAACCAGGACATCCTGTTTAACCTGGATACCCAGCACAACCAGCCAGCCTTTACAGAAAAAACCATGGGAACCGATGTACAAAACCGGCGGGAGCTGGCGGCAGAAGCGGTGGATATTGACAAAACTGGCTTTACCGCCTACACAAATCTGCCCCAAGAAACCCTCCTCTTCTTCTCGGTGCCCTGGGAACAAGGCTGGAGCGCCAAGGTCAACGGAGAACCGGCCCTCATCGAAAAGGTAAATGTGGGCTTTATGGCGGTGCGTGTCCCTGAGGGGCCAGGGGAAATACGCTTTGACTACAAGACACCGGGACTGCAGCTGGGCCTTGCCATATCCGGGGCATTTCTGGCGGTATTCCTGCTGTATTGGTTTGCATGCTGCAGAAAGAAACCCCAACAGGAGCCACCAATGGATCTGCTGCTTTTGCAAAGCAAGGCAAACCGCATGAGCCGGGATGAATTTCTCAGCTATTACGGGGATCAAAAGGAACGGGCAGCCCGTTTGCAGCGGGTGCTCAACCAAGCATCCGCCCACAGTATACCCGATGCAATCCCCCAAGGCGAGCGCACTTTGCAGTTTAAGCCACCGGAAGATGACAATACTACAAATGAGCAACAATAACACCGGCACAAAAAAGGACGGCAACAGGAGGTCTGCTTACGTGAAGGACAGATTGTATATAGTGGTGCCCTGCTATAACGAGCAGGAGGTTTTGGGAGAAACCGCCGCCCGTTTGGGGGTTAAGCTATCCGCACTTATAGCGGCCGGCAAGGTTGCAAAAAACAGCCGCATCCTGTTTGTGGACGACGGCAGCAAGGATGATACCTGGCGGATTATCTCCGCCTTGCATCGGGGAGATGCCTCCTTTTCCGGCCTCAAGCTCAGCAGAAATAAGGGCCACCAAAATGCCCTGCTGGCAGGGCTGCTGGCAGCCAAAGAGGTAGCGGATGTTATTATCTCCATGGATGCAGATTTGCAGGATGACATTGACGTGGTGGATGCCATGTTGGACAAATACTATGCCGGATGCGACATTGTATACGGCGTTCGCAGCGACCGCACCACCGATACCGCCTTTAAGCGGGCAAGCGCCCAAGGGTTTTACAAGCTTATGGCAATGATGGGGGTACACATTGTATACAACCACGCGGATTACCGCCTCATGAGCCGCCGCGCCTTGGAGGGGCTGGCGGAGTTTCGGGAGGTAAACCTGTTTTTGCGGGGTATTGTCCCCCTGATTGGATACAAAACCGACACGGTGGAATACCAGCGGGGGGAGCGATTTGCTGGAGAATCCAAGTATCCCCTAAAAAAGATGCTGGCCTTTGCTATGGAGGGCATCACCTCCTTTAGCATACAGCCCATACGTCTCATCACCTTGTTGGGTGTCATCATATTCCTCATGTGCCTAGGGTTTGCTGCCTATTCCATCATCCGCAAATTTACCGGTCAAACAGTGCCGGGCTGGTCCACCCTGATGGTCTCCATCTGGATGTTGGGGGGTATACAGGTGTTTAGCCTGGGTATAATTGGAGAGTATATTGGGAAGATCTATATGGAGGTCAAGGCGCGTCCTAAGTATTTGGTGGAAACCCTTTTGGACAAAGCCGACTAATCCAATAAACGAAAGCGAATGTTTGGCATGTATGGTAGAACACGGCAATTTTTAAGCGGGTTTTTGGTTACCTGCGTTATGGTACTTGCAGTATGTGGGTTTATTGTGGTGGATCTCAGCACCGACCGGTATATGCCTGGTAAGATTGGGCCCATGTTTGGGGTAAGCAAAATCGGCAGTCAGTCCATAGACTTTGGGTTTATGGGTGAGTTTTATTATCTGGACCCCCAACCAATAGGAGAAGCGGCCCAGTGGGCCTGGGACTATCGGGGGCTTCTGCCCTCTTCTATACGGTTGGCCTCCGGGCTGGCGGGGCTGGTGCAGGAATACCTGCAAGGGGTTAGGTCAACATTACTCTCTGACCCTAAACCCTGGCAGGTCTTCCTGCAAC
>CAYNCW010000068.1:0-10316 GCA_964395635.1 uncultured Oscillospiraceae bacterium | reverse complement strand
AAAAAGAGGTAATTGAGGGGTATTTTTCAAGGATGCGGTTACTTTTAGTTGACATACAGGGCAAAAATATAGATAATATCAGTATGGATGTCCTATCCATGGGGATGTCGGACGATTATCTTCATGCGGTGCGGCAGGGCGCTACCATTGTTCGCCTGGGCTCTGCCATATTTGGCAGCCGCGGCTAAAGGCAAGCGTCTATTGCTGTGTTGGTAGATAAAACTACCGTTTACTAAAATCCGACACTCCGTGTGTTTATTTTTGGAGGTTAACAGATGAGCTTGGTAGATAAATTCAAAAACTTTATTGGGTATCCAGACGACGATTACTACGATGAAGAAAACCAGGAAGGTTCCAATCCGCACGAAGATATTGTTATGCCATTGCCGGACGCTTCCGCCGCCAAGCGGGGAAACAAGGTGGTGAACATCCATGCTACCACCCAGTTACAGGTGGTGTTGGTAAAGCCCGAACGGTTTGAGGATGCCAGCGGCATCGCGGATCATCTTAACGCTAAACGCACCATCGTGCTCAACCTGGAATCGGCCAACAAGGATGTTACCCGACGGCTTATCGACTTTTTAAGCGGTGTTGCCTATGCCAACAACGGTCAGATCAAAAAGGTGGCAAACAGCACTTATATTATCACTCCTTACAATGTGGGAATTATGGGCGATCTTTTGGACGAGCTGGAAAGCAGCGGCGTTTTCTTTTAACCTATGAATCTTACACAACTTTTAGGGGAGGAACGCCTATTTCTCCGGCGGCTGGACGATTGGTTTGGTGCTGCCGGAGGCCCTTGTTTTTCTCCCTTCCTTTCAGAACGACAGCTTTTAATCGCACAGGCATACACCTTACAAAATGCCTGTGAGGATTTTCTTTTGTATGGCGGCTATTCTGCAGCGCAGCGCCAGGTGCTGGGGGTGTTTCCCTCAGGTATGACGCCGGATACCGCTCACTTTCCTGTAAAGCGGATTACCGCCACCTACCGGGAAAAGGACAACCTGTCCCACCGAGATTTTTTAGGAGCCTGCCTTAGCCTTAGAATCACCCGGGAAAGCATTGGCGACATAGTTATCTCCCCTGGCACTGCTCACATTATGGTGCTGGACAGTGTAGCGTCAGTTCTGCTTTCCGAGCTGCGCAAGGTGGGAAATATGGGTATTCGGTGTGTTGTAGGGCAAGATGGGGAAGTGCAGCGCAACGACAATTTTGAAGCACTTCGCGGAACAGTGCATTCCCCTCGTATGGACAGTTTGGTTTCTTTGCTGACCGGCCTTTCCAGAGAAAAAAGCGCATCGCTGATAAAAGGGGAAAAGGTACAGCGTAATCATACCCTGTGTCAAAGTGTCTCAGCTGCATTTGCCGCCGGAGACACAATATCGATACGTGGTTATGGACGGTTTATAGTGGATAACATTGGGAACCCCACCAAAAAAGGTCGGCTTCCTATTGATTGTAGAAAATACCGATAAAGGGGACAAAGGATTATGACTCCTACAGATATTCAAAATAAGCGCTTTGACAAGGGGATGGGTGGATACAAAACCGAAGAGGTTCACCAATATTTGGCTCAGGTGGCCGAGTATGTCATCGAATTGGAACAGGATCGCGCTGATCTAGAAAAAAAGCTGGAAGTACTGGCTGAAAAGCTGGAGGAATATCGCGAGGACGAAGATAGCCTTCGGGCGGCTTTGATTGGCGCACAAAAGTTGGGAGATAGTGTTGTGCGGGAATCAAAGCGCAAGGCTGAGGCAATTATTGCTGGCGCTGTGCGCAAAGCAGAAGAAATTGCCCAAGACGCCCAGCGGAAAATTGATGCAGAGGCATTTGAGCTAGAAAAGATGCGGGCAGAGGTTGCCTCCTTTAAAGCACAGCTGATGAAGCTATATTCCCAGCACCTAAAGCTTATTGAATGCCTGCCGGACAACCATTCCGAGGTAGAGGCCCCCCGCATCAACTACACGCCACCATCTGCCGAATCTGTAAAAATCAATGTTTCCACCGAACAAGAAAATGGTGATATACATACCGAGGAGCTGGTTATGAGCGTAACCGGAATGGAGGTTGCACCGGATACAATGGACGGATCCTACCCACCAGATGATACCAAGCCCAACAAACTGCGTTATGACAAACTTAACCTAGGACAGTTTTTCGGAGAAGATAATCCAGTACAACGGGAGTAATTTAACTAGATTTTGGAATTTTAGGGCATACTGATACTATATTCAAAAAGACAAGAAGACAAGGGAGCGATTGCATATCATGCCGCAGGACTATAACCAAACACTGAACCTACCAAAAACCGAATTTCCTATGCGGGCAGGGCTGCCCCAGCGGGAACCCAAAATGTTGGAGCATTGGGACACTACCAACCTGTATGAAAAGATGATTGAGAACAACAAAGGCAAACCTTTGTATGTGTTTCATGATGGCCCCCCCTATGCCAACGCTTCCATCCATCTTGGCACCGCTCTGAACAAGGTGCTGAAAGATATTATTATACGGCAGAAAAACATGACAGGCTATCTGGCCGATTATATTCCGGGTTGGGATACCCATGGTCTGCCCATCGAGCTGAAAGCCATTAAGCAAGAAGGCTTTCAGATCACCAACAACCCCATCGAACTGCGCAAACATTGTCGGGACTTTGCCCTCTTTCATGTAGAGAGCCAGAAGCAACAGTTTAAGCGTTTGGGCACTATGGCACGCTATGATAAGCCCTACCTAACCTTACAACCTGAATACGAGGCAAAGCAGATCGATATCTTTGGCGAGATGGCTAAAAAAGGCTACATCTATAAAGATTTGAAATCCGTTTATTGGTGTCCGGAATGTGTTACTGCACTGGCTGAAGCAGAAATCGAATATGGCAACGATGCATGCGATTCCATCTATGTTAAGTTTGAAACAATTAAGGATCCTAACGGGGTTCTTGCCAGAATGGGTGCCAAGGACCTTTCTAAAACCTTTGTGCTTATCTGGACCACTACCACCTGGACCCTGCCTGCAAATCTGGCCACCTGCTTAGGGCCGGATTTTGAATATGTTTTGGTGCAGGTTGGAGAAGAATGCTACCTGATGGCCAAGGCCTTGGTAGAAGAGGTTATGGGCACTGCCGGTATTAAAGACTACACCGTCTTGGGATCTGCCACCGGTGCCGAGTTGGAGTGGGTTGTTTATCGTCACCCCTTCCTGGATCGAGAATGCCCGGTGATTGTAGGAGATCACGTCACGCTGGAATCCGGTACCGGTTGTGTACACACAGCCCCCGGCCACGGTGTGGAGGACTTTGACATCTGCGCTAAATACGACGAAATTGGCGTTGTAGTGCCGGTGGATGACCACGGCAAAATGACCGCCGAAGCCGGTGATTTTCTTGTGGGCTTACCCACCAATAAGGCTAACGGGGTTATTTTAGAGCGGATAAAGCAAACCGGCCATCTGTTGGCTATGAAGCACATGGAGCACCAATACCCCCACTGCTGGCGCTGTAAAGAGCCCATCCTCTTCCGCGCCACCAACCAATGGTTCTGTTCGGTGGAGGATTTCAAGGATCAGACCATCAAAGCCATTGAAACTGTGAAGTTTATTCCCGAATGGGGCCAAGATCGGATGATTGGCATGGTGCGGGATCGCAACGCATGGTGCATTTCCCGTCAGCGCACCTGGGGTGTGCCAATCCCAGTGTTCTACTGCGACGACTGCGGCGAATACATCATCGACGATACAACAATCGGTGCGGTATCCGCACTGTTTAAAAAGGAAGGCGCCGACGCCTGGTATACCCATACTGCGGCGGAGATCCTCCCCCAAGGATACACCTGCCCCAAATGCGGCAACGGCAAATCCTTCACTAAAGAATCGGACATTATGGATGTTTGGTTTGATTCCGGCACCTCCCATGCATCGGTTATGGAAAACTGGGAGAATCAATCCTGGCCCTGCGACCTGTATCTGGAAGGCACCGACCAATACCGCGGATGGTTCCAGTCTTCGCTGCTCACCGCTGTTGCTTGGCGTGGCCAAGCTCCTTACAAAGCGGTTTGCACCCATGGTTGGGTAGTGGACGGTGAAGGCCGCAAGATGAGCAAATCTTTGGGCAACGGAATTGAACCGGAGGACATCATTAAAGATTTCGGTGCAGATATCCTGCGTTTGTGGGTTGCTTCTTCTGATTATCATGCGGATATTCGCATCTCCAAGGATATATTGAGCCAGATGTCCGAAGTCTACAGAAAGGTGCGCAACACTGCCCGGTATATTTTGGGTAACCTGGATGGATTTGATCCAGATACACACAGTGTAGCACATCAGGATCTGCTGGATCTGGACAAATGGGCACTGGCCAGACTGGATCAGCTCATCGAGCGGGTTCACAAAGCCTACGAGGAATTCGAGTTCCACATCGTTTACCATGCGCTGCACAACTTCTGCACCATAGACATGTCCAACTTTTATCTGGATATCATTAAGGACAGACTGTATGTAGAAAAAGCAGACAGCAAAGCCCGCCGTGCTGCTCAAACCACTATGCACCGAATTCTCCGTGCACTGGATCTGATGATAGCGCCGATTATTCCCTTCACAGCTGAGGAAATTTGGAGCTTTATGCCTGCATCCAAAGACTATAATGGCGAATCGGTGGTACTCAACGAAATGCCTAAAGTAAGCACCGGCATTGACAAGGAGTTCTTGGCAAGATGGGATAAAATCATAGCGGTGCGCAGCGATGTGAACAAAGCTTTGGAACTTTCTCGCAGCCAAAAGGTTATCGGCAAATCTTTAGAAGCCAAGGTTGTGCTGCACTGCGACGGTGATCTGTACGACTTCCTCCAAAAAGAGATTGCAGAACTGCCCACCATCTTTATTGTGTCCCAGGTGGAACTGCTCAAAGGCGGTTCCGGCAACTTTACTGGTGAGATGGAAGGCCTGACTGTGGATGTTGTTGCTGCAGACGGTGAAAAATGCGAACGCTGCTGGTGCTTTAGCACAACTGTGGGCCAGGATGAAAAACACCCCACCCTGTGCAAACGCTGTAGCGATATTATCGGCTAAAACAAGAGTGATGCCAAGCCGGAGCGCAACTGCGCTCCGGCTGACAATTCTATGGTATCCCTTACAATGAATGGGAGCGTAGTATGACAAAACAAAAGGTGCGTGCAGTTGTAGCGTGCTTTATTATGGTTGGTCTGGTGGGAATCGACCAGCTCATCAAACAGTGGGCAATTACTGCTCTGGAAACCGGGCGAATTACAGTAATTCCCAACCTGTTTTACCTTACCTATGTTGAAAATTACGGCGCAGCTTTTGGGATATTACAGGGAAAAACGGCTTTTCTTGCCGTTATTGTTTCTCTGGTTGTCCTGGCGGCGCTGGTTTTGTTGTTTAGCGGAAAAATCAAACACCCCCTTCTTTACTGGGCAATTGTTTTGGTTATTGCCGGAGGGGTTGGCAATTTAATCGATCGCATTTTCCAGGGATATGTGGTGGATTATCTGGACTTCAGCGCCTTGTTTAACTTCCCGGTATTTAACTTTGCCGACTGCTGTGTAGTGGTTGGCACCTTTTCCATATTGATCTACACCTTGTTTTTTGACAACAACAAACTGGCATCTGCAAAGGAAGCATAAAGCTGTGGAAAAGATAACGATACAAGCACAGGAGCAGCACATAGGAGAAAGAATTGACCGATTTGTATGTGAAGAGACCCAAGGGGATCTCTCCAGAAGCATGGTGCAAAAACTTTGTGCTGACGGTTTAATTTTAGTGAATGAAAAAGCTGCAGACAAAAACCACCGTCTGCGAGCAGGGGAGCAAGTGGTCATTACACTGCCGCCTCCAAAACCCCTGGAGGTTCTGCCACAGGATATTCCCCTGAACATTGTGTATGAAGACGATGCCCTGCTGGTTGTGGATAAACCCAAGGGCTTGGTGGTGCATCCGGCTGTAGGCAATGAGGACGGCACTATGGTAAATGCACTGTTGCATCACTGTGGCAACAGCCTTTTAGGTATCGGCGGTGTGGCCAGGCCTGGTATTGTCCACCGAATAGACAAAGATACCAGCGGGCTTTTGGTGGTGGCCAAAACCGATCTGGCTCACCAGCGGCTATCCCTTATGGTGAAACAACACAGCTTTACCCGGCTGTACCATGCAGTGGTATATGGTAACCTAAAAACCGAGCAAGGTGTTGTAGACGCCCCAATCGGCCGTCACCCCACTTTGCGCAAGCAGATGTGTGTAACAAACAAAAATGCCCGGGAAGCTGTCACCCATTATACGGTGCATCAGCGTTACCAGGGCTTTACCCATGCAATTTTGCAGCTAGAGACAGGCAGAACCCACCAGATCCGTGTGCATATGCGTCATATTGGCCACCCAATAGCCGGGGATCCGGTTTACGGCCCCAAAAAGGTACTCACGGAGCTACAGGGGCAATGTCTCCACGCCGAAACATTGGGGTTTACCCATCCTGTATCCGGTGAATACAAGGAGTTTCACTCTCCGCTGCCCCAATACTTTACCCGGTTTTTATCCAAGGTGAAAGCTATATAAGGCTAATCATGTGCCGCCAAAAGCGGATTACAGGACTATGCCACTTTAGAAATGCCACCCGGTAAAAGGAGGAACCATGAAAATCTCTGACCTGATTTTGATGAGTGATGTTGACGGTACCCTGCTGATGCACGGAGAAAACATCCCGGAACGAAACATAACCGCATTGGAGCGGTTTACCAAAGGCGGTGGCAAATTCGCCATTGCAACCGGTCGTTCCACTACATATACCCGGGACATAGCAGCCCGATTGCCGATTAATTTCCCCTGTGTGGTATACAACGGCGGCGGCATCTACGACTTTGGTACTCAAGAATACCTCTTTGAGCGATTTCTTCCCCAAGAATTTCACGACTACCTGCCCGAAATTATGGAGCGGTTTCCCCAGGTGCAATACTCGGTGGTCAATGAAGAGTACTATTTTGATGTAACAGACGAGCGTGCCTTTGCCCAACAAGCCCGCAGAGCCTCCCGCAATCCCCATGCCCGCAAAGCAAAGCTCCAGGATCTCCGGGGGCAGTGGTATAAGGTGGTTACACTTATTGACGAGCAAATGGTGCCGGAAGTGCTGGAGTTTGTAAACGGTCGGTATTCCGGCGTGCGATTTGTCTGCACCAACCCCTATATGTTGGAAATGCTGCCGGATGGCTCTACCAAAGCCAGCGCACTAGTAAAGCTTATGGAGCTAAAGGGTTTTTCTAGAGAGCAACTGGTCTGCATTGGAGATTATTACAACGACCGGGAAATGATTGAGGAAGCAGGTTTGGGGGTTACCTTGGAAACATCCCCCCAGGATTTAAAAGCTATCGCCCGCCATATTGTCGGCCCTTGTGAGAACGGTGCGGTTGCGGATTTGGTGGAATATCTGGAAGAGGTGTACGGCTACTAAATCACGCTTATCCAACTATAGCCTCTAAAATAGCAAATGCCTGCATAGGAAACCTTGTCCGCCGCATACCCATTGGATGAGGTGATTTTATGTCGCGTTATAAATGGGTTATTTTAGGTTTGGCTGGAGCAGCGCTGATTGTTCGTATTGCAATATCCCTCTATACACTTGTGAATGTGGTTCCTGCATCGGTTAGCGTAAATGCCTTGCCGGTAATTATCATTGATCCCGGCCACGGTGGTATAGATGGGGGAGCGGTGGGCGCAAATAACATAGTGGAAAAGGACATCAATTTAAACATAAGCTTTATCCTAAAAGATCTTCTGGAATTCAACGGATACCAGGTGATTATGACCAGGGACAGCGATATTTCCATCCATGATGAAGGTATTACCAGTGTCCGCAAACAGAAAACCTCGGATTTACACAACCGGCTAAAGATTATACAGGATTGCCCTGGGTCGGTCTTTATCAGCATCCATCAAAATAAGTTTGGAGACACACGATCCAACGGCACCCAAATATTTTTCAGCCCCAATCACCCCGACAGCCAGCGTTGGGCTAAGATATTGCAGCAAGATGTGGTGCTTCAGCTGCAAAAAAACAACAAACGGGAGATAAAAAAAGCAGGTAAAAATCTGTTTTTAATGACCCAAGCAAAATGCCCGGCTATTTTAATGGAATGCGGGTTTTTGTCCAACCCCTCCGAGGCAAAGAAGTTGACAAAACAAGAATACCAAGCCCAGTTGGCCTTTGTTGCATTTCAGTCTATAATGGAGCTGCTTACCTCGGATTTACCCGAATTGGAAGCCAACCCGCAACCAATACCAAATCAGTAAAAACCGAAAGAAGTGAAGAAAGTGTCCGCAAAGTTTAAATCTGTTTACATATGCTCGGAATGCGCATTTGAAACACCTCGTTGGTATGGAAAGTGTCCCAGTTGCGGGCATTGGAATACATTAACCGAGTATGCCAAACAGCCGGAAACCCCAGCTACTACCAGAGCCTCGGCCCCTGCCCCGGTACACATTGATGAGATGGTTTCGCCTTTATCTAGCCTGGATGATACTGTGGAAATCCGCAAACATACAGGCCTTGCGGAACTGGATAGGGTACTGGGGGGCGGTGTGGTCAACGGATCAGTGGTGCTCCTCAGCGGTGATCCAGGTATCGGCAAATCCACCTTGCTGCTGCAAATCTGCCAAACGCTATGTGCGAACCAAACCGTGCTGTATATCGCCGGGGAGGAAAGCCCCCGCCAGATAAAAATGCGGGCAACCCGGCTGTGTGTTAACAGCGAGCGGCTCTATATTGCTGCTATCACTGATATTGAAAACGTGTTGCACACCATCAACCATGTAAAGCCGGATGTGGTGATGGTGGACTCTATTCAAACCATGAACCACTCCGCCCTCTCCTCCACCTCTGGCAGTATTACCCAGGTGAGGGAATGCACCAGCATATTAATTCGCGCGGCCAAAAGCAGCGAAATCCCCATCTTTATTGTTGGCCATGTCAACAAAGACGGGGGAATTGCAGGCCCCAAGGTGCTGGAGCATATGGTGGATGTTGTACTGTATTTTGAAGGAGAACGCCACAGCGCCTATCGTATCCTGCGGGGGGTAAAAAATCGGTTTGGATCCACCAACGAAATTGGCGTGTTTGAGATGGTGGAACAAGGGCTACGGGATGTGGAAAACCCATCCTTGATGCTGCTCTCCGGCCGTCCATCCGGTGTATCCGGTACCTGTGTGGCCTGCGTAATGGAAGGATCCCGGCCGATTTTGGCCGAGGTGCAGGCGTTGGTTAGCAAAACGGGGTTTGGCAACCCCAGAAGAATGGCCACCGGCTTTGACCTAAACCGTGCCACATTGCTAATAGCGGTGCTGGAAAAACGGGGTGGTTACTTTTTTGGCAATCTGGACGCATATGTAAACATTATCGGAGGACTTCGGCTGGAGGAACCGGCAGCAGATCTGCCGGTGGCATTGTCATTGGTTTCCAATTTGTTGGACAAGCCTGTGCCAGATGATCTGGCCGCGTTTGGGGAGATTGGGCTTGCCGGAGAGATTCGCTCCATATCCCACATCCAGGCCAGAGTTAACGAATGCATCCGCCTAGGCTTTACCCGCCTAATATTGCCTCAATCTGCTATGAAGCACCTTCAAATGCCGGAAAAGCCCGGAATAGAAATTATACCGGTGTCCAATATTTCCCAGGCACTGCGGGTTATTAGTCAGGCTGTATCTGCAAGCTAGAGGGGACTTTATGGGATATTTTGCAAATACGACAAAATTTATTTGTATATATTAATAAACCTAAGTTCTATTGCTACAATGAAAACAGGTTCCAAAACAAATCGCCGCGAGCCTTGATGGTGTAAAAGGCACCACCACGGTTATAAAGGTGCAGTACCCCCTTACAAACTGGATAAACCAGCCACGCAGCTTTTGCAGTTTATCACATTTTTTTCCTTTTTTCAACAGGAGGGGAGAAGTGCTTTAACCTTATCGTATTGCCGCATGTAAGGGTACCTGGGAATAATATCCCAAATTTTGCATGCGGTTTTATTGTGGAGTCTCCGTCAAAACCATATATCGCCATACAGTTGGAAGGGGCAACTGTATGGTTACCGGAGCGGTTTGCTGTGCCGGTGTATGGAGTCGGCCGGGGATTGCCAAATAGAAAAGAAAGCCCAAGCATCGCAACAGCTTGGGCTTTCTTTTTTTGTTATGTTTCTATACCGTATTTTCTATGCTCCGGGGAAGTTATGTCCCTCTTGTTGCCGCCTTTCTGCTCATAGTAACCACATTGGGATTCTTGGCTGGTGGTAAGACTGGCTATGTGGTTGAGTGTACAATACCCT
>CAYNCW010000067.1:0-10325 GCA_964395635.1 uncultured Oscillospiraceae bacterium | reverse complement strand
TTGTACATGACCTATATAATTGGCATTGATCTGGGCACTTCAGGAACAAAGACGGTTTTGTTTGATCAGACAGGGAAGGCAATTTGCTCTGCAACAGCAGAGTACCCCATGTATCAGCCCCAAAATGGCTGGGCAGAACAGGATCCTGCCCAATGGTGGAACGCTTGTGTATACACCCTTGGACAGGTGCTTTCGGTCTCCAAGGTGAACCCAGCTGATATTTGTGGGATTGGCATTTCTGGGCAGATGCATGGCCTTGTTATGCTGGATGAATCCGGCCAGGTATTGCGCAACAGCATTATTTGGTGTGATGGCCGAACAGCAGCCGAGTGCGCTGAAATCACCCAACGGGTTGGCGAGCAAAGACTAATTGAGATTACCGCCAATCCTGCGCTTACAGGGTTTACAGCCAGCAAAATCTTATGGGTGCGCCGCCATGAGCCGGAACTGTATAAACGCTGCCGCCATATCTTGTTGCCCAAGGACTATCTGAGATTCAAGCTCACCGGTGAATATGCAGCCGAGGTGAGTGATGCTTCCGGAATGAACCTGTTGGATGTCCCCAATCGCTGCTGGTCACAGGAGGTATTGCAAAAACTTGAGATTGACCCTGCACTGCTGCCGATTGTCCGGGAATCCTCTGAGGTGGCGGGATATATCACTGCCCAAGCGGCGGCTATCACCGGACTAAAAGAGGGGACACCTGTTGTAGGCGGTGCAGGGGACAATGCTGCAGCTGCTGTGGGAACCGGCGTGGTGGAACAGGGCAAAGCCTTTACCACCATCGGCACATCCGGGGTTGTGTTTGCACATTCGGATACTGTTGCCATTGATCCAGCTGGGCGCGTACATACATTTTGTTCTGCAGTACCAGGTGCTTGGACGGTTATGAGCTGTACCCTTTCAGCAGGCATGTCCTTGCAATGGATGCGCAACAACCTTTTTGCAGAAGAAATGCAGGCTGCAAAAGGCCTTGGGGATGATCCATACTCCATTATGGACAAGCAAGCACAGCGTATTCCTATCGGTGCCAACCGCCTGATCTATCTGCCTTATCTAATGGGGGAGCGCAGCCCACTTCTTAACCCCAATGCCCGGGGGGGATTCTTTGGGCTTTCGGCCATACACACCAAGTACGATATGCTGCGGGCTGTAATGGAAGGGGTTATCTACTCCCAGCGTCAATGCCTGGATGTGCTTCGGAGCATGGGGGTTGTATCCAAAGAGATGCTGGCCACCGGTGGCGGCGGAACAAGTGCTTTGTGGCGACAAATGATGGCCGACAATTACAACACCCCGGTGACCACGGTGCAAAATAAAGAGGGTGCTGCCCTGGGTGTGGCGATTCTCGCCGGTGTTGGGGTTGGGGTATACCCCAGCGTGGCTGAGGCGTGTCAAAGTATCCTCAAAACCAATCCCCCTGAACAGCCAATTGCAGAAAATACCGCAATGTATGAGCCATATTACCAGCTATACTGTAGCCTTTACCCCAACTTAGAAAAAAGCTTCCAAACACTTGCACAGTTATAAAACAGGAGTGACTTAGAGTGGAAATTCAGTCGATCCAAAGCAAGGCCTTTGCCCAATATGGCTATGTGGTGGAAGACCACGATTTTACCCAACTAATCGATACCCTTGTGGATATCAGTGAAAAACCCACAGACAGTGTGATTTATATCCCCAGCGCCTCCAATCTGGAAAGCTTACCAGCCGCTGTAGGGATAGGGGATCAGATTTATGGTGGAATGCCTGTCCAAATCGGCTACTGCAACGGCAACAATTCCACACTAAACTGTTTGGAATACCATCGAGGCAGTGAGGTGAATATTGCCGCCGACGATATTGTGCTGCTGGTTGCTTCCCTGCAAGAAGTACAGGACTGCAAGCTGGACACCAACAAGGTTGAGGCTTTTTTGGTTCCTGCAGGCACAGCAGTGCTGCTTTACGAAACCACGCTGCATTACGCTCCTTGTAGTGCACCAGGAAAAGACGGTTTCCGTGTTATTATCGTGCTTCCAAAAGGTACCAACACAGAAAAACCCAAATTGCCCAGTGGCAGCGAGGATCCGCTTTTGTGGGCGCGAAACAAGTGGCTGCTTGCGCACCCTAACTCGTCTGAAGCAAAGCAAGGCGCATTTGTCGGTCTTATGGGCAAAAATATTACCCTTTAAGAAATATTGTATAAGGAGTTTGAAGATATGTTTCCAAATATCCCTCAGATAAAGCTGGGTATTGTAGCTGTTTCCCGGGACTGCTTTGTAATTTCCCTGTCGGAAAAACGTCGCCAAGCCGTTGTATCAGCCTGTGCGCAAAAAGGTATTGACGTTTACCAAGCCAAAACCACAGTGGAAAATGAAACAGATATGCTCAAGGCGGTGGAAGAGGTCAACAATGCCGGTTGCAATGCACTGATTGTATTTCTGGGCAATTTTGGCCCTGAAACACCCGAAACACTGATTGCAAAGAATTTTTCTGGCCCAGTGATGTACGCTGCCGCCGCCGAAGAAAGCGGTGAGGATCTCATCAATGGGCGAGGGGATGCATATTGCGGTATGCTCAACTGTTCATACAACCTTGGCCTGCGTAAGATACCCGCTGTCATCCCGGAATACCCGGTGGGGGATGCCAATGATATAGCGGGGATGATTGAAGACTTTCTGCCTGTTGCCCGTGCACTTATTGGCATCAGCAAGCTGAAAATTATCACCTTTGGCCCCCGTCCCTTTGACTTTCTCGCCTGCAATGCACCCATCGCCCCCCTCTTTGATCTGGGGGTAGAAGTTCAGGAAAACTCCGAGCTTGATCTCTTGGTGGCATACAAGGCACTAGACGGAGATGCACGTATCAAGGAGATAGAGGCCGAGATGAAGGCAGAGCTGGATGCCGAAGGCAATACATACCCTGCTATGTTACCTCGTCTCGCCCAATTTGAGCTCACCTTGCTGGACTGGGCAAAGCAGCACAAGGGCGCAAAGGAGTATGTGGCATTTGCAAACAAATGCTGGCCTGCATTCCCCAAGGCATTTGGCTTTATGCCCTGCTATGTCAACAGCCGACTCGCCGCCAAGGGTATTCCTGTTGCCTGTGAAGTGGATATCTACGGTGCACTTTCCGAATATATCGGTGTGAGTATCACAGGCGACGCAGTTACACTGCTGGATATCAACAACACTGTTCCTGCTGATATGTTTAACCAGGAGATTCAGGGGAAATACGCGTATACCTTACGGGACACCTTCATGGGCTTTCACTGCGGCAACACCCCTGTTTGCAAGCTGAAAAAGGGCACAATTAAGTATCAGCTTATTATGAATCGGCTGATGGAAAACGGCAGTGATCCCGATTTCACAAGGGGCACATTGGAAGGGGATATTGCACCGGGGGAAATTACCTTTTTCCGGCTGCAGAGCACTGCGCAAACCAAGCTGCAAGCCTACATTGCCCAGGGAGAGGTATTGCCTGTAGATACGCGATCCTTTGGCGGCATCGGTGTTATAGCCATCCCTGAAATGGGGCGCTTTTACCGTCATGTGCTGATTGCAAAGCAGTACCCACACCATGGAGCGGTGGCATTTGGGCATGTTGGAAAAGCACTTTTCACCATCTTTCAGTTTCTAGGTGTGCCGGATATAGCATTTAATCAGCCTAAAGGTATGCTATACAAGACAGAAAACCCGTTTGCGGCTTATTAATAGAATTCTTTCACGGTTTTGTGTACTCCTTGTTATTCGTGCTGTATTCTCAACTTTTATATTGTGAAGTTCTCACTTGTAGTGAGAAAGGGATAGAGGCTATCTAAACTTTAGGAGGAATATTATGTACAAAAAAACCAAAGAAGCAACGTTTTTCAGATGTGCGCTACCTGTATTGGCACTGGCAATTATCATCATTTTCGGTGTCATTATTCTTCCACAGCTTACCAAAACCACCAGTGAATTTACAAATGCCCTTGGCGAAACCATAACCCTTACAAACCCTGGCGACGGCATCCCTCTTGAATTTGTCTTTATCTTTGCCACCATTGTCAGCATACTCAATTTGTTTGCTATGGGCTATACTTGGGGAGAGATACAAGATTCTATCGTAAAAAAAGTAACCCAGCTTATTCCGGCAGCGCTTATTTTGTTATCCATTGGTGTTGTTGTTTCTTCTTGGATTTTTTCCGGTACCATTCCTATGCTGATTACATACGGCGTAGATCTCATTAATCCCAAATATCTTTACCTAGTTGCCCTTATCGTGCCCTCTATTTTTAGTATTCTCACCGGTACCTCTTGGGGAAGTGCCGGCACCATCGGTGTTGTTATTATGGGAATTGCCGTTGCTGTCAATGCCAATTTGGCCATTGTGGCAGGCGCTATTGTTGCCGGATCCTATTTTGGTGACAAAATGTCCCCGCTTTCGGACACAACCAACATTGCAGCCTTGGCTGCGGATGTTCCCTTAATGAGCCATGTTCGCTCGATGTTAAACACCACCGGCCCTGCGTATATTCTGGCGGTTATCACCTATGGAGTCATGGGTTTCAGCATCAGCAGCACAAGTGCTGCACAAGCCACTTTGGATTCCACCATTGCCTTAAAGGCGGAGCTCCACAGCTTATTCCAATTCGATAATCCTGCTGTTGCTCTGGTTTTGCTGCTTCCCATTGCTATTGTTATTTATGGTTCCGCAACAAAAAAACCCACAGTTCCCACTCTGATTAGCTCGGCTATTGTTGCAGTTACCATCGGTATGATATTTCAAGGGTTTTCCTTTAACAACACCATGGCTGCACTCAATACCGGCTTTAGCACCGGTGCAATCTTCCCAGGTGTAGAGGTCAGCGCCAATGTTATGCGTATCTTAAACAGAGGTGGCCTATACAGCATGGTGGGACCGGTGATCATTTCTATTATGGTATTTATTTTCGTGGGTACCTTGGATGTGATTAACGCAATTCCTACCTTAGTCAACCGTGGGTTTGCCTTTGCAAAGACTAGACCACAGGTTATCATTTCCTCCCAAATCAGCACAGCAGTTACCAATGCACTGACCTCCAACCAATTTGCCACCAGCTACATTATCGCCGAGGCTTTTAAGCCCAAGTATATTGAAAAGAAAATTCCTACCAAAGTGCTGTCTCGCACCATTGAAGATTTTGGAACTATGATTGAAAGCATGCTGCCTTGGACAACTACCGGTATCTATATGTATGGTGCACTGGGTATTTCTGCAGCAGAGTATTTCAAATACCAATATGTTTCTCTGTATGGATTTATCGTTGCCATTATTTTGGCGATAACCGGTATTGGATGTTTTTATAAAGAAGCAGACGGTACAAAAGGCAACGGTTCTGCAAAGATTTCTGCTGCCAAATAAATATTCAATCTCCTAAGATTAAGATAAGGAAGTATCGTGTATGAAAGACAAGACCATGCTTATCCACTTCAATGAAGACAGGTCAAAATACCTAGGTGCCGTAGTGCCTCCGATTTTTCAAAACTCCTTATATACATTCGAGAGTTATGAGGATATTGACAATGCCTTTGACCATCCGGAGAGCCGCTGTATCTATACCCGGGGCAACAACTACGGGGTTAATATGGTGGAAGAAAAAATTGCAATGCTGTGCGGTGGAGAATCTTCCAAGATGTTCGCCAGCGGTATGGGCGCTATTTCTTCAGCCATCCTCCACTGTGTAAAAGCGGGAGATCACATCGTCACCCTCAACAATGTCTATGGGCCGGCAAACAACTTTATCAGCCAGTACCTACAAAAAAAGTGCGGCATTGAATCCACCTTTGTAGATGGTAAAGAGGTTAGCGATTTTGAAACCGCAATCCGCCCCAACACCAAGCTCTTTTACCTGGAGTCACCATCCAGTGTGGTGTTCTCGTTACAGGATTTGGAGGCAATTGTTGCACTGGCTAAAAAACATGGTATCAAAACTGTAATCGATAATACATGGGCAACACCTCTTTTCCAAAAGCCGTTGTCTATGGGTGTGGATTTGGAGGTCCATTCCTGTTCCAAATATTTGGGAGGCCACAGCGATGTTGTTGCCGGTGTAGTTATAGGTAAAAAAGAGGATATTGATGCCATTAAGTTAAATGAGGCTGCTTTGTTGGGTGCAAAAATGGCACCGTTTGAAGCATGGCTTATCCTGCGGAGCTTACGCACACTAGCAGTAAGAATGCAGGAGCATCAACAAAACACCCAAAAGGTTCTTGACTTTTTGACTGGACATGAAGCGGTAGCAAAAGTGCATCACCCTGCGTTGCCGGATAATGATCAATATGCATTGTTCCAAAAGCAAATGACAGGCTTTTCCGGATTGTTTGCATTTGAGCTCAAAACCGATAATCTTGATAAAATTAAAGCGTTTATCAACAGTTTGCAGTATTTTAAAATCGGGGTAAGCTGGGGTGGTCATGAAAGCTTGGTGTATATTCCAGCCATAAGCTATCTCAAAGAGTTAAAGCCAGAACAGTTCGCTGCAATGAACATCTGCCTTGGCACTGTTCGGATATCTATCGGTTTGGAAGATGTGGATGACCTGATAAAAGATTTGGATAACGCTTTAGAAAAAACAAAATAAAGGCATAATCAAATGGCGCGTTGCAGACAAGAGATCTGCAACGCGCCAATCATTTTAAACTGATGTAGTGTTTACTTAATTTCACCCACTACAAAATAGTTGCCTTCGATATCACAGACATGAGTGGGAATTGTATCATAGGCCTATGGTGAAATTCTTAGTGGGTTACCGTAACATTTCTCTGACATCTTACCTAAAAGTCAATGGGCAGTATCACTGGCGGCTACACTGTTTTGGTGGTCTGGCTACCGCATTTGGAGCAGGAAATCTTAATTTTACCCTTTCCCCGCGGCACCCGCAGCCATTGTCTACAATTTGTACATCGTAAATATTGATGCGTTTTTCGTTCGCTGAACATCCTACTACCAATCCGCCCCCATGCTGTAAGCACTTGTAGTTTGGACAACAGCCACCGGTTTTCCTGCTGGCGTTTATAGATGTTACGGGACACAACACGCGCAATACATGTGAAAAATCCCCCATAATATACCAGAACCAGCCAGGGAATGTTGGCCATACGTGCTACAAGGGAAGCCAGCATTGCTATCCCTAACAGTATCCAAGACAGCTGGTCAAACCCGTAACGTCCATAAAAAAACCGCTGCAGGTGATATAGTATAGTATCCTTTATTCTCTGTAGATTCACAATGCCGCCCCGCTTCCAATGTGTTTTCCTTGTTGAATAGTATACCGCACCAAACGCTGTTAATAAAGCAGTATCTTTTACAAAATAGTTGCGTAATTGTGAAGATGTGGTTTATCGCTCCTTATGCCTTGGTGCTGCGCAAATACTCCAGGATTTCAGCGGCGTTTGTGTCCGGCTTGACCTTGGGAATCACTTTTTCAATCACACCTTTTTCATCAATCACATAGGTGGCGCGTACCACACCCATGCTTACTTTGCCGTAGTTTTTCTTTTCCTGCCATACACCATAAGCTTTGATAACCTCAAGCTCCGGGTCTGATAGCAAGAGAAACGGCAGCTCATATTTTTGGGCAAACTTTTGATGGGATGCGGTGCTATCCTTGCTAATACCGATTATAACAGTGTTGGTATTTTTGAATTCCTCATAGTTCTGGGCAAAGGCACATGCTTGACGGGTGCACCCGGGGGTATTGTCTCTGGGATAAAAGTAAAGAACAATTTTTTTGCCAAGAAAATCGGTGAGAGAGACTGCATTGTCGTCTTTATCCTTGAGGGTAAAGTTTGGGGCTTTTGTATTTGCTGATAACATGTTAGCGTTCTCCTTTAAATTGTACGCATGTTCAAAAAAAATTATCTAATACAGCCAGGAATATACCGAGCCCTATACAGCTACAAGGAGGATCAACCAATAGCGTCCTGTCCGATTACATTTTGGCAGTATGTTTCCCAAAACCACCACTAAAATGCTAATGAATCGGAATAGTATTTTTATGGCCTGCGCCTGGGCGATATCCAGTGTCTGTAAGCCATGTATAGTATAGCATAACCAGGCAAGTAACCCCCAACAAAATAGTAACAGCCCAACTAGTTGCAGCAAAGGCTTTGCGGTTTTTTAATTTATCTGCTGGCTCTCCACTTGCTTTTTCTTGCGGGAATACTACCGGATTTCTCCCACTGTTTGATTGTGGGCTGTAGTATCGGCATAAGAAAAAACACCGTCACATAGGGTAAATGCAAAGGTTTCTCTGTTTACGCTGCCTACTGTTTTGTCACTGTCATAAAGATTTAACACAAACCCTGCCATCTGGCTGCTGGTGTGGTAGCTTTGAAAGCATTGGTCATAATCATACTGGGAGACATTGTTGGCTACTTGGCCGAATTCGGTTTTGGTAGCAGCCGGGGCCAACACCTTGGCGGTTAATTTTGCACCGGATGCTTTAAGCTCCCGTGCCAACCCCTCGGTAAAAGCGCTTACAAAAAATTTGCTGGCGCAATAGGTCACTGCTGTTGGAACAATGGTATACCCTCCTGCGGAAGATATGTTGATAAGCTGCGCACCTTCCATCTGGTGATACTCTCTTACATACAAGGTGGACAATAGGGTGAGTGCCTCCACATTCAGTTTGAGCATCTTATGGATCTTGTGGATATCCTGATCTGCAACAGATTGGTAGCTGCCGAATCCGGCATTGTTGATCCAGGTCTCAATTGTGTATTGCCGCAAATCCTCATACAGCTGATGGACATTTGCGGTAGCCGATAAATCCACCACGCGAATTACAACATCCACATGGGGCGATTTTTGTTGGAGTTCTGCCTTTAGTTCCTCCAGCTTTTCCTGTCGGCGGGCCACCACAATCACATGTTTTCCCCGTGCAGCAAAGGCTTTGGCAGTTTCGTACCCAATACCGGAGCTTGCACCTGTTACAACAGTATAGTTTTTCGTCACTTTATGCATTTGAAAATCCTCCTCAAAATTGGTATACTGGTTACTATACAATATAGAGTTTACTCTATGTCAAGTTAGGCGGAGGATTCTTTAATGCAGTATTCCATCGGTGAATTTTCAAAGATTACAGGTTTGGGGATACACACCCTGCGGTATTATGAGAAAGAACAGCTTATTATACCCAAGCGCAACGCCAGTGGTCGCCGCTGCTATTCTCAGGAAGATGTTGCTTGGATTGCGTTTGTTAAACGCCTTAAGGATACCAATATGCCTATTAAAGAAATCAAACAGTATGCCGCTATGCGAGCAGCTGGAAATAATACCCTGGTCCAACGGTTGGATAGTCTGACCCAGCACAGGCAACGTCTGTATCAGCAGATTGCCTGCCAGCAAGAACACCTACGGAAGCTGGATGAAAAAATCCTGGTTTATCAAGAGGAGATCAAGCGCTATAAGTCCGAGACATAAATTAAAAGGGAGTGTGTATTCATGGAAAACCGTAAGTTATGGCAACAGCTCAAGGAATGGCAGCAAAATTACAGATGGGTGGATTTAACCCATGAGCTCAGCCCGGAGACACCCCATTGGGTTGGATGGGATGCCTTACAAATGGAGACCAAGGCCAGCCTGGACAGTTCACTGTTTAGCGCACATGCGTATACCGTGGTAGGCCAATATGGCACCCATGTAGATGCCCCCAGCCACATGGTAAAGGGTGGGCGTCCCCTGGATCAAATTGCGCTTTCCGAGATGGTGCTTCCGTTGTGCGTCATTGACAAAACCGCTGCGGTGCAAGAAAACTGTGACTACACCCTGTCTGTACAGGATATTACCCAATGGGAAGAAGTGCATGGCCCCATACCCCAGGGTGCTTTTGTTGTGTTTGGCAGCGGGTGGTCTAAACGACCGGCAGCCGATATGGACAATTTGGATGCACAGGGCAACCGCCACTTCCCTGGCTGGAGCCTGGATGCAGTGCGGTTTTTGGTAGAACAGCGGGATATTGGAGGGATTGGCCACGAAACCTCGGATACTGAAGCCCCCATCACTTCGGATAGGTCAAATTACGAGGTGGAGTATTACATTTTGGCACAAAATCGAATTCAGGTAGAGCTCTTAACCAATGTGGATCAATGCCCACCTGTAGGGGCCATCATCTTTATCACCTTCCCCAAGGCCAAAAATGGAACCGGGTTTCCCGCGAGATGCTTTGCAGTCTGTCCATAAGTTCAGTGCCAGTCCTTTAGGGTTTCGACAGCGCAGAAGTTGCACCGTGTATAATTATAGAAAAAGGAAATGTGAAAATTGGGAATCTTTGATAAGAAACAAAATCAGCAAAACTATATCAACTTGGTGCGCAAAACCGCAGA
>CAYNCW010000066.1:0-10412 GCA_964395635.1 uncultured Oscillospiraceae bacterium | reverse complement strand
ATATTTTTATTAACAATTGATTGAAAATTGGGGGAAAGAGCATGTCAAACAGGCTATTTCAAGGGATCGTCCATCAAATGCGTGACTCTATTGATAGAGTGATTGGTGTTATTGATGAAACGGCAACAGTAATATCCTGCAGCGATTTGACGAAAATTGGCGAAACCTTTGAATATTTGATGCTTGGCACAAACGAGACCTCCGACACCTTTGTGCGGGATAACTATACCTACAAAACCTTTGGCACACTTTCTAAACCGGAATATGCCATTTTTGTAGAGGGAACCGATGATATCGCCGCTAAATACTGCAGCATATTGGCCATATCCTTCTCCAGCATCAAACAATACTACGACGAAAAATACGACAGAGGCAACTTTATTAAGAATGTTATATTGGACAACATTCTGCCTGGGGATATTTATATCAAGGCAAGAGAGCTGCATTTTAATACCGATGTCAGCCGCGTGGTGCTGCTGATTCGGATTGTATCCTCCAACGATATTTCGGCATTTGATGTTATTCAAAATCTCTTTCCGGATAAGCAGAAGGACTTTGTGTTTAACGTCAATGAATCGGATATTGTGTTGGTGAAGGAAATCAAGGCCGGCATTGAATCCAAGGATTTGGAAAAACTGGCCCGTTCTATCGTGGATACCTTGGGAAGTGAATTTTACACCAAGGTGGTTATTGGTATTGGAACCGCTGTTGTGGGCATAAAGGATTTGGCGCGCTCCTTTAAGGAATCCCAGGTTTCCTTAGAAGTTGGCAAGGTTTTCGACACCGATAAGTCCATTGTAAGCTACGACAATTTGGGCATTGCACGATTGATCTATCAGCTGCCCACCACCCTATGCGATATGTTCTTGCGGGAAGTATTTAAAAAAGGCTCCATTGAGAGCTTGGATCAGGAAACACTGTTTACCATACAGAAGTTTTTTGAAAACAACCTCAATGTATCCGAAACCTCTCGGAAACTGTTTGTACACCGCAATACCCTAGTATATCGATTGGAAAAAATTCGTAAATTAACCGGCTTGGATCTCCGGGAATTTGATCATGCCATTATATTTAAAGTTGCTTTGATGGTTAAGAAATATTTGACCTCAAATCCGGTAAAATATTAAGAGGCAGAACATTTTTGTGATGCCCTTTACCTGAACTGAGAAGGATCTGCTAAATGCCGTACACACATTGAAGAAAATTAAGAGGCGGATGCAATGATCGAATTTTCCAATGTTTCTAAATCCTATAAAAACGGCACCGAAGCCCTGAAAAACATAAACCTGAAGATTGAAAAGGGAGAATTTGTGTTTGTTGTAGGCTCGTCCGGTGCCGGCAAGACCACATTGATCAAAACGCTGTTGCGAGAAGAAAAACCCACTTCGGGTACTGTATTTGTCAACGGTTACAACCTGGGGAGAATGAAACGCCGCCATATTCCCAAATTTCGTCGCTCCTTAGGAGTTGTGTTTCAGGACTTCCGGCTCATTGACAATATGACAGTGTATGACAATGTTGCGTTTGCACTTCGGGTAACCAATGTGGTAAACCGAGAGATACGCATGCGGGTGCCCTATGTGTTAAAGCTATTGGGGCTTGCGTCCAAAGCCAAATGTATGCCCAACCAGATATCCGGTGGCGAACAGCAGCGGGTGGCTTTGGCGCGGGCTTTGGTAAACAACCCATCCATCATCATTGCTGACGAGCCCACAGGGAATATTGACCCTGAGCTTTCCTTTGAAATTGTTGATCTGCTCAGCGAAATTAACACTCAGGCTGGAACCACCATTGTTATGGTTACCCATGAACACGAGCTGGTGTCTTATTTTAACAAACGTGTTGTGGCGATTGAAAACGGCGTTATACTTTCGGATACAAAGAGCGGTGCTTCCAGTGAATTGTTTACAGGTGCCGACCTTATGGATAGCTACTCTAAAGGGCTGAGCAGCAAGCAAAAAGCCATCGACTTTTCCGACGCCACTGCTTCAGGTCGCATAAAACCATATTATCCTGAAGAAGATGGGGTTTATGAGTATCCCCCCAACCGACAGGAAGTGGTGATGGGGAGGAAGGTATGAGGCTAAATAATTTCGCATACCTCTGCAAAGAGGGCGCGCGCAACCTTGTGGTGAACAAGCTGATGACCTTTGCATGTATTGGTGTTTTGGTGGCCTGTTTGTTGCTGATTGGTGGCGCTGCAATGTTTTCTTTAAATGTCAACAGCATTGTCACGTATGTGGAACAACAAAACGAAGTTACTGCATTTATAGACGAAAACATGCAAAAAGAGGATATAGAGGTACTGACGTTGACTCTGGAGAATATGGAAAATATCCTCCAGATTACCTATGTCTCCAAAACTGAGGCGCTGGATCAACTCAAACAGCGTGTGGATCAGGATGGCAAATATATAGGCCTGTTTGATGGGTTGGAAGACGATACCCTTTTGGATACATATATTATTCGCATCAAAGATTTGAGCAAATTGGAAGACACAGTGGCTCGTTTGCGGGAGACAGACGGTATTGTCCAGGTGAATGCCTCCACCGATGTGGCAAATATTTTAACCGGGCTCAAGCAAACGGTGAATGTGGCAGGGGCCATCGTGGTGCTCATACTCATTGTGGTGTCGGTTGCCATTATTACAAACACCATAAAATTGACTGTGTACAGCCGCAGAAAAGAAATCAACATCATGAAATATGTGGGCGCCACCGATGGGTTTATTCGGTTGCCCTTTCTGGTAGAAGGAATGTTAATTGGGCTGATTGCCGCCATTTTTGCCTTTTTCATTTTAGGCTTTGGCTACACCTATTTGCTGCAATGGGCCGGTGAGCATTACGGGGATCAAATCTCCATTATCATTACAAACGCCATTGATTTTTGGGGGATTGCCCTGTATGTGTTGGCTGCATTTGGGGGACTTGGTATCTTTATTGGCATTGTGGGCAGCGGTGTATTTGTACGCAAGCATCTTAAGGTTTAACGCGGATTTTTGGATTTTTCCGTCTGTAAAGGAGTGTACTACTGTTGGGTAAGAAAAACAGGTTTCGGTATTGTTTGTGTGTGCTGCTCTGCACCATACTGTTTATGAGCAGCCCCTTGCATACAGTTACGGCAGTGGCCAATCTGGATCCCAATGTGTTAAATGGTTCCAGCTCTTCAAAACCTCAAGAGCAACCGGTGGAAGAAAAACAGAGCTCCAGCCAGGTATACAAGGCGGAGACAAACAAAACTCCTGCAGTCACCAATAAATACGAAGCGGAAATTAATAAAATCAGCGATAAAATGAAGGATCTGGAGGCGGAAAAAAAGAAGATCCAGGCAGAGATTAGCGCAACAAAGTCCGCCAAAGAAAAAGAGATTGCCAATAAGCAGAATTTAGATCGTCAGATTGGCATAACTTCGGATGAAATTGCACTGCTGCAGAATCGGATATCCTTGCTGGAAGAGGATATTGCTCAAAAAGAGCTGGAAATTTCGGTGAAGCAGTCCAATATTGATCAAAGCTACAAAACCTTTAAAACCCGGTTACGGGTTATGCAGATGAACGACAGCACCACCTTATTGGGCCTGGTGCTGGGGGCTGACAGCTTTTCGGATTTTCTTACCCGCACCCAAACGGTGTCCCGTATTGCACAGCATGACGATAAGCTGATGAAAGAACTTACAGCCCAACGCAAGGAGCTGGAAGAGGCCAAAAAGCAGTTGGAGGCCAACCGTACCCAGGTGCTGGATGACAAAGAAGAAACCGAGCAGAAAAAACAAACCCTGAACACCCAGGTTGCCGCAGCCAAGCTGGCCATACAGGATATGGAACAGATGGAGAAGGAGTATTTGGCAGACCTGGAAGCCAACAAAAAGCGGCAGGCGGAAATGCAAGCGGAGCTGGACAACATCTATGCCAAGATGAAGTGGGATGAAAACCCTTATGTTGGCGGTGAATTGGCTTGGCCGGTGCCAGGGGCTTATAAGATTACCTCCGGCTATGGTTGGCGCTTTAACAACAGCAATTTCCACACCGGTATTGATATTACCTACAACGGCGGCGGAACCTATGGCGCCACCATAGTGGCTGCCAACGATGGCACTGTCAGCTTTGTTAACTGGAAATACACACCCGGCAAGGGATATGGAATCTTTTTGATTATTGACCACGGTGGCAAGGTGTCCACCTTATACGGCCACTGCAGCAACATTATGGTGAATGTAGGGGACAAGGTGAAAAAGGGACAGCCTGTTGCTCAGGTAGGTTCCACCGGCTGGTCTACAGGGCCCCACCTGCACTTTGAAGTGCGTGAAAATGGTGTGCATAAACCACCACTAAACTATTTAACCAAATCGTAGTCTGCCATAACAGAAAAGGATATAGGGTTGCATGAATAAAAAAATCTCTCTGGGCGCGGCCATTGCCTTTATGCTCATTGTGGCTACCGCCACATTCTCCATGACCATGGTTTACGCAAACCGTGCTTTTAACGAAAAGGTAAACGCACTTAAAGACAGGGAAGTAATGTTTGAAAAGTTCAGCGAAATTGACCGCCAGGTGCGGGGGAACTTTTACGGAACCATTGATCCTGTACTGCTGATGGACAGTGTTGCCAAAGGCTATGTCAGCGGTTTGGGGGATCCCTACAGCCAGTATATTGACGCCAAAACCTATGAAAAGATGCTGCGGGACAGCGAAGGCAACATCGTGGGCATTGGTGCTGTTATTCGTTCTGGGGCCAATGGGTACTTAGAGGTAGAACAGGTGTATACCGATTCGCCGGCTCAAGCTGCTGGAATAGAATCTGGCGACTTGATAATCAAGGTGGATGAAACCGACGTAACACCGGAAAACAGTGGGGCAATGCTGGAAGCTATTCGGGGAGAACCCGGTACCAAAATCTCTCTGGTGGTGCGCAAGGGCACCGAGGATATTGTGCTGGAGCCGATGACCCGCCGCGCTGTTATCATCCCCACTGTATCCTCCCGGATGCTGGAGGGGATGAATGTGGGGTACATTATCATCCAGGAATTTGGCGATAATACCTCCGACCAGTTTAATCGTGAGCTGCAAAAAATGATGGACGCCGGTGCAAAGTCGATAATAATTGACCTGCGAGATAATCCAGGGGGCAATATACGATGGGCGGCTAGAATTTTGGATAAGCTGCTTCCGGCAGGTCTGCTTGCCAGCACAACCGACCGTACCGGTAAGGTGGAGCCCCTGTTTACCTCCGATGCCAATGAGATTGCATTGCCAATTGTGGTTATTACCAATGCAAACACAGCCAGTGCAGCAGAGCTTTTTGCCCAAGCCCTGAAAGATTTTGGCAAGGGCCGGGTTGTAGGTGCTGTAACTGCCGGAAAAGGGGTTATACAAGAGCCGATACGGTTGAGTGACGGTTCGGCAGTAAAGCTGACCATTGCCCAGCTGAACCCGCCCTCTGGTGAAACCTTCAACAAGATTGGGGTAAAGCCGGATTACGAAGTTTCCCAGGAGGGAGACTGGAAGGGGCTTGATGATACCAGCGATGCACAGCTGAAAAAGGCGTTGGAAGTAGCGTTGGGTATGCAAAAGGTTGGCGAGGCGGCCCAAGAAACCTCTCAAACCGATGCCCCAACCCAAGGGAATACCTCAGCCCCCCAACCCGCTGAATCAGAACCAAACAGCAACACACCGATTGAAGAATAGTAAAAAGACGCTCTGCTATTTACTTAGCAGAGCGTCTTTTTACTATTCTAGGAGTATACCGCCAAAGGTTTGTGTTTGGCATTAAAGGCTGATATCCAAAATCTTGAACTCAACGGTGCTGCCATTTGGAACCACAACATTCACAACATCCCCCACCTTGTGGCCAATCAGCGCTTTGCCAACAGGGGATTCGTCGGTTATAGTTTCCATAGAGGAATGATTAGACTCCACTGTGCTTGCGATACGATAAGAGGTTTCCTCGTTAAATTCTATATCCAAAATAGTAACAGTGGTGCCTACCGATACCTTATCGGTGGAGATAGAATCCCTTTGGATCAGCTGTACCTTTTTCAGCTGTTCCTCAAGTGTGGCAATTTTCGCCTCTACCAAGGCCTGTTCGTTTTTGGCTTCGTCATATTCGCTGTTTTCCGAAAGGTCGCCAAACCCTCGGGCCACCCGAATTTTTTCGGAAATTTCCTTGCGCTTTACTGTACGCAGCTCATCCAACTCTCGCTTAAGTTCTGCATAGCCCTCGGCAGTGATTAGTATTTCACCGGACATTTGACACCCTCCTTTTCTGTGTAGTTTGATTTGGACAATAACAGTATTATAGTAAACCAACTCCTTGCTGTCAAGTGTGAATCTATAAGAAAATTCCAATAAAAGTATATCACATTGTCACTATTCCACCAAATTCTATAATTTTATCCCTGATTTTTGTAGCAGGATGGTGGCAGCTTGCTGCATGTTCACTGTCACACCGCTATAAAGAAGGGTGCTAGCAACCGGTTGTACAACATCTCCTTGGCAAAATGTGTAAAGGGCGCCGGCAAACAGTGCCGGATCAATCTGTTCTGGACATTCTCCCCCTTTGGGCAAAGCGGGCAGAGGCTGGGTAAGGGTATCGCAGCGGTATTGCAGCTTCAGGCTGCTTTCGCTGTGGCAGAGCACGGGGCAGTGAAGGCGAACATCCTCTTGGCTGGAAAAGGCTTCCGGCGCTAGCACCAGTACACAATCGGAAAGGAAGGAGAGCTGGTTGCTTAGCAAAACCGGTGCGCCCAGTTCATCCATCATCTGCTCTGCTGCATCCTCATACAAGGGCAGGTTGTTGGTTACAACCTTGATTAAGGTGTAGTGTTTTAAAAGGGTATACAGCATATGAGCGTTGTTGCCCTGAGGATCCAATATGCCCAAAGCTCGCCGGTACATGGGCATACGGGTTTGGCGGATAAGCTCGCACGCTGTGTGCAGCAGCATATCCGCAGCAAACTGTTCACCGTTAAACACCCTCAGGGTGCTGCCAGTGGGTAAGCTATCCTGAAGAGCTTGGGGCAATACAACCCAGCGAGACCAATCCTTTGCAAGGTATTCTACCTTCCTCCAATCAGGCTGACCGCTGCTGTCTGTTTCTGCATATATCACAGAATAGTTAGCCCCATTTATCTCCTTGGGCTCTGCCCATGTTTTGGGCTTAGTTAGTATGCTATGGAGCCTGGAAAATATTCCGCCCTGCCCACGGGGAATTACATGCAATGCACTAAACACACCTTCACCTTCAATTCGCAAGCTGAATGCGCAGTTTTCCAATCACTATCCGGACATAAGCCGGATATAGGGTTCCCGCTCAATACCAACCACAGGTATCCTAGGACAACTGTGGTTGTAGATATATATCACCAATAATATCTATGCATGGTGGGCACCCGATAGTACCGCAGGGGATAGGAAAACCCATTTGCAGCCAATGGCTAAACCGGTGTGTAGGGGGATGGTTGGTGGAGTACACTACAAAGTGTGTAAAATGGCAGGGGGTTATTCTGTTTTAATTGCTTCCAGGGCGCTGATGCCAACAGCACGGTTGGCAGGCTGAAAGCCGGAAACAATGCCAATCAGAGTGGCGAACAATATGCCAAGCAATACAAGCCATGGGGGAATAATCGATAGTTTGGTAGCGCTGTCCCCTGTATAGCCGTAACCAAACAGGCTGCCTAAGGATCCACCAAAGGTGTTGAGCAAAAAGGAGAGAAGGTAGCTTATCAAAATGCCCATAACACCGCCGAAAAAGCCAATAAGCCCGGCTTCTACCAAAAAGATTGTGCGGATATTGCTGACCAAACAGCCAAGCACCTTCATAACGCCGATTTCTCTGGTGCGTTCGTATACCGACATAATCATGGTGTTGGTGATGCTGATGGCGGCAACAAATAGCGAAACACCCCCCAATATGGCCAGGATCATCTGGATCTGGTTGGTGGATTTCTCCATTTCCTCCCGGTAGGACTGCATGCTTTCACACCGAAAGCCCATGGCTTCGATGGCGGTTTGCACCTCTCCCATCAGCTTGACATCGGTTACCTTTACCTTAACTGTGTCGTATTGTTCCTTTTTGGTCTTATCCTTTTTAATGCCGTTTTCTTTTTCAAAGGTTTTTTTTATCCGTTGCATTTGCTGAATATCCATAAAGCAGTTATAGGCCTTTTGGTCGTATTTGCCGCTGGCGATTATCCCTACAACCTCGGCATCGAAGGTAAGCTCCTTAGCTCCTTCTTTGCTGGGATGCACTTTAAAGGAATAAAACGTTTCCTCTAAGGGATTGAAAAATGGGTCCGGCAGGTTGCCGTTTTCATCCTCCCAGCTGTTTACCATATTGTTGGGCCACTTTTTTTTGGTGTCCTCAAAATTGTATACATATTTATTGCCAAACAGCAGCTGTATCTTTTTGTCATCGGTTTGGTGAATGGTGGTTCCTTGGGCAGCTGTGTAGCCTAAAAGCTCCAAGGCTTCTAGTTTTACACCAAAGCAGCCCCAGCCCACATAGGTGCTGTAGCGGCCTTTTTTGCCTGCAAGCAGTTCCACCCAGGTGTTATCCAGACGCAGCTCCATAAAGGGGGTAGCCACCAAAACGCCGTTAAGGGCATCTATTTGGGCTACCGCCTCGTCATTGAGGGTGGCTTGGGTGCTGCTGCCCTGGCTCATGACATCAATGATGGTGATGTCGCCGATGTTTTCAAACATAGCCTCCTGTGCAGCGCTGATGCCGATACCCAGGGATATCATCACCACTATAGAGCAGGTGCCGATGACCACACCCATAACGGTGAGAAAGGTGCGGAATTTACGCCGGGTTAGGTTCCGCGCACAGATAGCCAGAATATCAGAAATCTTCATCCAATGCCTCAATTCCCTTAGCCCGGACCAGCTTGTAGAGGTACAGCGCAATAGGCACCGCCATTAATACACCGCCAATGACACACAAAACAATGGTGTAGATGCTGGGGCCCGGTGGTTGCATAAGGGCGGGATCCATTATCTCGTTGACGGGGGGCGGGGGCATAAACAGCTCTTCCACCATTATGGTAAAGGGGAGCTCTATCTCTTTGGCGTTGCCATTTTCATCCTCGTACTGCATGGTGATTTTACCTGTGGCTTCTCCGGGCTGGTTACTGAGCACCTCAAATTCCAGATTACCGGCTTTACCGGCTTCCAGATTGCCAAAATGCAGGCTTTGGCCATTGTTTGCAATGTTTCCTGTAATGGTGCCGGAGATATTGTAGGTGGAGGATTTTCCCCGGTTTACAAAGTTGACGTTGATATACCCTTCTTCACCCGCCATTAAAATATCCGGCACCTCGGTGAGGGGATCCACGCTGAATCGGTCAATTTGGGTAACCGGTATAGCGATGTTTTCTTCGTCTGCTGTTTCCTCCCGCTTTTGGTTGACGGTATCCACATACTGGAACTTAAACTCCAGCTTCACCTTATGGCTGCCAACAGCGGCGTTGGGCTCTGCCCTAAGATCGATGGAGTGGCTCATGGTTCCCCCCACCGGCAAGGATTCGATATAGGTGGTATTGGAAGCGGAGGTAATGGTGAGCCCACCGGAGGTGCTGCCGGCTGTGGTTTCGGCAATGGTTTGGGGGGTGATGGTCATGATCACGTTTTCCAGGGGAATATCTGCACTGGTGTTGCGGATAGTGAGATTTAAGGTAAATTCGTCACCGGCGGCAATCTGTTTTTCGCCGTAGCTATACTGGCTGACAATAATATGGGGTTTGATAGGAGCCAGCTTGTCTTTGTCCTTATCCTTATCTGCAATAACCGCCTGATGAACGGTGACATTGCTTACTTCGCCTTTTACCGCTTCCCCGTCCAGAATATACTGAGCCCGAAAGCTGATGGTGTTGGCAGTGCCGTCAAACACCATGGAGCGGAAGGTGGCCTTTAAGCGGGGCACCCCATCGCCGAAGATGCTGGAGACCCTTGAAAGGGTTCCCCGATTGCTGCCGATGGGGTAGATGCCGGTTCCACTAGTCAAATATACTTGTAGGTCGTCTTTTAGATACCAGGTATCAGCATCCATCAAGCCGTAGTCGGCATAGGTTACCTCTATATTAAAAGGAGGGGTGTCTTTGGTGACCTTCTCTATACGGTTGCCGTTGTTATCCACCACAATCACGCTTTCCACTGCAATATCCGAGGTGGGTTTTGTGGTGGTTTTATCGTCGTCATCCTCCTCTTTAGAGCTGGAACTGGAACTGGAATTGGGTGCTGGTTGAAAGACACTGTTGGGAAGAGTGGCTTTTAATGTTGTGGTGTAAGTTTGACCGTTGTTTTTAACAGAAAAATCAAAATATAAATTGGGATCAATACCATTCACATTATACTTGATGTTTTTTAATGTAGCACTGATATAATGTTTATTGCTACCTTCTTGTATTGGCTTGCCTAC
>CAYNCW010000065.1:0-10523 GCA_964395635.1 uncultured Oscillospiraceae bacterium | reverse complement strand
CAACAATGCTATCAATGTAGCGATGAACCAGGCCTCGTTAATGGGGCACACCTATATTGGCAGCGAACACCTAATTTTGGGTATGCTAGACGAGGGCAGCGGTATTGCCTATGCTGTTCTCAACAGCAAAAACATCACTTTCGACGCGTATCGCAACCAAATTATCTCCACAGTGGGCAAAGGTGCCAAAACAAGCCTGACACCGGAGGATTTTACCCCCCGATGCAAAAAAGCATTGGAAATGTCTATCATTAAGGCACGTATGCTGGGTCAGAACTATGTGGGGACCGAACACATTTTGATGGTTCTTTCCAAAGAAAAAGATAGCTACGGAATGAAGATACTTACCGAGCTGGGCGCCAATCCCGAAGCCATGGTCAACGGTATGATGGAATCCATCAATGCTGAAATTACCGAGACGGTAGGCATTGACAAATCCCCGCGCAATATTATTAAACAACCCCCCCGCCCCCAAAGCAGTTCTGCCAGAGGCACCGCCACCCTAGATAAATACAGCTCGGATCTCACCGAACAGGCCCGGTTGGATCTGTTGGATCCAGTTATCGGCAGAAACAAGGAGGTACAGCGGGTTATTCAAATTCTTTCCCGCAGAACCAAAAACAATCCCTGCCTGATTGGTGAGGCTGGGGTGGGCAAAACCGCTATAGTAGAAGGGTTGGCCCAAAAAATTGTTATGGGTGAAGTGCCCGAAACCCTGCAAAATAAACGTATAGTGACCTTGGATCTTTCGTCGGTGGTGGCAGGAGCCAAATACCGGGGTGATTTTGAAGACCGCATCAAAGCAATTATCAACGAGGTAGTGGCCAATCAGGACATCATTCTGTTTATTGATGAGCTGCACACCATTATCGGTGCAGGTGCAGCAGAAGGTGCTATAGATGCCGCCAACATTCTAAAGCCCCAGCTCGCTCGGGGGGAACTGCAGTTGATTGGTGCAACAACCATCAGCGAATACCGCAAATATATCGAAAAGGATGCTGCCCTGGAGCGCCGCTTTCAAAGTGTAGCGGTGGATCAGCCAAGCGAGGATGATACCATTGAAATTTTGCGTGGTCTGAAAGATAAATACGAACAACACCATCGCATCAACATTTCTGACGAAGCGCTGATAGCAGCGGTAACCCTCAGCGCAAAATATATCCCAGATCGGTGTTTGCCGGACAAAGCCATCGATCTCATTGACGAAGCAGCATCCCGTGTGCGACTAAGTGCTTATACCGTTCCCCAGGACGTAGGGGATCTGGAACACCGTCTGCTGGATTACAAAGAAGAGAAGGAAGCGGCAATCAACGCCCAAGACTTTGAACTGGCTGCCAGCATCCGGGATAGGGAAAAAACCATTCGCAGCAGAATATCCGAGATGCGGGAGGATTGGGGAACCCACCGGGAGTCAGATGTGCGCAGTGTATCCCGGGAGGATATCGCCCAGCTGGTTTCTTCCATAACCGGCATAGACATCACCAGCCTGACCCAGGAGCAAAACCAAAAGCTTATTAATTTGGAAAAAAGCTTGCAACTACGGGTGGTGGGGCAGCAGCAGGCTGTCAGTGCTGTTGCCAGCGCCATTCGCCGGGGCAAGGTGGGACTAAAGGATCCCCAGAGGCCCATTGGTTCCTTTATCTTCCTAGGACCCACCGGTGTGGGAAAAACCGAGCTGTGTTTGGCACTTGCCGAAACTCTATTTAATAAAAAAGAAGCACTGATTCGTCTTGATATGTCTGAATATATGGAAAAGCATACCGTGGCCAAGCTGATAGGTTCTCCCCCGGGTTATGTTGGGTATGACGAAGGGGGCCAACTCACCGAAAAGGTGCGGCGTAAACCCTATGCGGTGGTTTTGTTTGACGAGATTGAAAAGGCCCACCCAGATGTGTTCAACATCTTGCTGCAGATATTGGAGGACGGTATACTCACCGATTCCCAGGGCCGCACAGTGAGCTTTAAAAACACAGTGGTTATTATGACCTCCAACGCAGGGGCGCGGCATATAACCGAGCGCAAGAACTTTGGCTTTGCTGGATCTGTTACAGAAGCAGGCGAAAAGGACATGAAGCGAGATGTGCTGGGGGAACTGAAGCATCTATTTAAACCGGAGTTCCTCAACCGTGTAGACGACATTATTGTATTCAACAAACTGCGGGAAGAGGATATCAAGGCCATAGCTATGAAGATGTTCCAACAACTGGCAAAAAAAGCCCAGGAAATGGTCATCACCCTGGAGTTTACCGATTCCGCGGTTACCCAAATGTCCCAAGAAGGATTTGATATTATCTATGGGGCACGTCCTTTGCGCCGAGCAGTGCAGCAAAAGATAGAGGATAAATTGGCGGATCAAATTTTGATGGGGCAAATAAAATCCGGCGAATGCCTCATTTGCGACTTTCAAAAGGAGTTTATTTTCCAGAAAAAGCAGATTGCAGAGATGACCTAAAAAACCGTATCCTTGTAAAGAAAAGAGCTGTAGCAAGAAAAAATGCTACAGCTCTAAAAATATGTCTACATATGTACATAAACAAATATGCAATCTGTTGTGTCAAGTGGAAATATAAGGTATACTACAAATATATGTCCAAATAAGGCGAAACACGACCTGGAAATCATTTCCTATGGGTAAGGGAGCTGTTGAATCTTTTAGCAAGACTATGCATCAATGGGTAAGGAAAATATCTCAACCAATGAACAAAAGGGGGAGAGTATGACGTATTTAGCGCATATTCGCTGCAATAACGGCAGCGATAAAGAAGTGCAAACAGTAGAAGCCCACTGCCGCCGCTGCGCCCAGTATGCCCTTGAAAAAAGCATAGCCTCACTGGGCAATGGGGCATATCTGGCAGGGTTGCTCCACGATATGGGAAAGTATACAGCAGCGTTTCTGGAGTATATCACCCTCTCATCGTTAGGCGAGCCTGTGCGTCGGGGAAGCGTCAACCATACCTTCGCCGGTGTGCGTTTTGTAATGGAGCGCTGGCACCTATCAGGAGAGCCAACCTTTCGGAATATGGCCTGTGAAATGATTGCAACGGCCATAGGATCCCATCATGGTATGTTTGATTGCATCGACCCCAACGGCAAGGATGGGTTTCTCCACCGGCAAACTACCCAGGGCATTAGCTATGAGGAAGCAAGGGAGCAATTTTTGCTCCACTGTGCTGATCTAGAAGAATTGGACAAGCTGTTTGACGCGGCTGAAAAAGAGATTACAGAAGCTGTTGCGCACTGTAAGCCCTACATAAAAACGGAAGAAGAACTCCGGTTTTGTCTTTCTTTGCTCACCCGTATGCTTCTGTCGGCAGTGATTGATGCTGATCGGCGCGATACCGCGGAGTTTATGCATGCAGTCTCATTACCTGCAGGGCAAAAGGATCTGAAAAAGGTGTGGCAAAGCTGCTTGGACACCATGGAAAGCAAACTGGGGGCCCTGCCTGCCAAGCTGCCTATTGATGAGGTTCGGCGCAAAATTTCCCACCAGTGCCGCCAAGCAGCCAAAAGGGAATGCGGCATCTACCATCTGTCTGTTCCCACAGGTGGCGGAAAAACCTTGGCCAGCTTGCGGTATGCCCTTGCCGCTGCTACAGAACACCAAAAAAAGCGCATTATTTTTACAATTCCACTCTTAAGTGTTTTGGAGCAAAATGCAGCTGTCATCCGGGAATTTATAGAGGACGATTCGCTGATTTTGGAGCATCACTCCAACCTTGTGGGCGAAAGCACCAAAATAGACGAACTGGACGACAACGAGCTGCTGATGGAAACCTGGGACGCACCCATTATTATTACCACATTGGTGCAGCTACTAAACACGCTGTTTTTGGGCAAAACCACCTGTGTCCGCCGTATGCAAGCACTGGCAGACAGCGTTATCATCATCGACGAGGTGCAGTCTGTTCCGCGGAAGATGCTATCTCTTTTTAACATGGCAATGAACTTCCTGGCGTCCCTCTGCAACGCCACCATTATCCTATGCTCTGCTACACAGCCATGCCTGGAGGATATTCCCCATGCCTTGCATTGTTGCCAGCCCTATGATTTGATTCCCACCGATGCTGCCATGTGGGAAACCTTTCGCCGGACAGAGATCTTTGACAAGCGAAAAAAAGGCGGTTATACAACCCAGGAGCTGGCTGAATTTGCTCTGGACTGTATGAGCCGGGAGGATAGCCTGCTAATTATATGCAACACAAAATCTGAGGCAAGAGCGCTGTATACTGCTGTGGGTCAAGCCACAGATGCCTCGGTATTTCATCTTTCCACCGCTATGTGCATGGAGCACCGCATCCACACATTGGCGCAAATCAACATCTGCCTAACAAATAAACATCGGGTTATTTGTGTTTCCACTCAATTGGTGGAGGCGGGGGTGGACTTTTCCTTTGCTTGTGTCATCCGTGTATCTGCGGGGTTGGATAATATCATCCAAGCAGCGGGACGCTGCAATCGAAGTGGAGAATTTGGGCGGTTATGTCCGGTGTATGTTGTCAATCTCAAGGAAGAAAATCTGAGCCATTTAAAGGAAATCCGGCAGTCACAGCTTGCGGCAGAATCTGTTTTGGCCCAATATGCTAAAAGCCCCCATCATTTTGCCAACAACCTGGCCTCCGCGGAAGCTATCAGGGCATACTATCGTCGTCTCTACACCGATATGCCCGACAATGCGCCGGATTATCCCCTTGTGAATATGGGCTCTACGCTGTTTACCCTTCTGTCGGATAACCGCACATTTGTGAACCACAGTGCAAGCAAGGGGAAATATATCATAACCCAGGCTTTTCAAACAGCAGGCAGTACCTTCAGTGTGTTTGACAATCAGACGACAGACAGTTTGGTTCCTTATGGCAAGGGAGAGGAGCTGATTGCCCAACTCCAATCGGAAAGGGCCAAACGAGATTTTGCTTATCGCAAAGAATTGCTGGAAAAGGCCAAGGTGTTTTCCATCTCTTTATATCACTACGAGGTGGAGCATTTACAAAAAACAGGCGGCCTATACAGCATAATTGATGATGCAGTGCTGGTGCTGCAGGGGGACTTTTATTCGCAAGAAACCGGGTACGATCCCAGCGGACAGACTAATCGGTTTATGGAGGTGTAACATGATACATAGAAACACGGTGGAGTTTGAGGTCACAGGGGACTATGCCCTGTTTTCCGACCCCATCATGCGTGTCGGAGGTGAGAAATACAGCCTTCAGGCACCAACCTACGAGGCTCTAAAAGGCATTCTATCCTCAGTCTATTGGAAACCGTCCCTCATTTGGTGCATTGATGCCGTGCGGATTATGAATCCTATCCAGATGGAGGTGAAGGGGATTCGCCCCATCAAATACAGCGGTGGCAACGACCTGTCCTACTATACCTATTTGAAGGACTGCCGCTACCAGGTGCGCGCTCATTTCATATGGAATGAAAACCGTCCGGAGCTTCGCCAAGACCACAACGAGCACAAGCACCACAACATAGCCAGGCGTATGATTGAGCGGGGTGGACGGCGGGATATTTTTCTGGGAACACGGGAGTGCCAGGGGTATGTTGCGCCTTGTCAATTCAGCCAAGGCTCCGGCTGCTATGACAATACCCCGGAGCTTGCATTTGGCCTGACCTACCACGGAATCACCTATGCAGATGAGGCATATTCCGGCGCAACAAAGGACAAACTGACCGTTCGCTTTTGGTATCCGGTGATGCGCCAGGGGGTAATCGAATTTATGCCCCCGGAGCAGTGCCCCATTGCCAGGGCTGTTCGGGACATGCAGATCAAACCCTTCGGCGTGGAACAAGGGAATTTTAGTGGCCTAGAGGAATTTGGAGAGGAGGCGGATTAGTTGGGAATTTTGCAGGCAGCATACCGCACCTATGAAACACAGGCGCATATGGTGGGCAAGAAGCAGGAAGGAAAAGAATCCCTAACACCGGTTTCCCACGGGGTGCAAAACGCCCATATTGAGATTACAATCGATACAGAGGGCATATTCCAGAAAGCCTATCCCATAGCCAAAGCAGAGTCCAAAACCATTATACCGGTGACCATCGAATCCGCCAACCGCACCGGCGACAACACAAAAGCCCATCCCCTGTGCGATCAGCTACGCTATTTGGCACCCTTTGGAGGCAACAAGTTCACAGCGTATGTTGCGCAGCTGGAGAAGTGGGCAAACTCGGAATTTTCTCACTCAAAAGTAACAGCGATTTTACACTACATACAAGGAGAAACCATTCTCACCGATCTGGCGGATGCAGGGGTCATCACCCTGGATGAGCAAGGGATCCCTGACGGTGGAAAAATTGAGGGAACCATGTACAGCAAATGCCTAGTGCGCTGGCAGGTGATTCCGGCACCGGATGGTGTGCGATCCGCCAGCTGGGAGGATACCACTCTGTTTAAACGCTATGCCGCCTTTTATGCAGCTGAATGTGCAGAGATGCACCGGGATATCTGCCTTGTCTCCGGCAAGGAGGACATTGTTTGCGAGATGCATCCCAAAGGGGTGGTGGCAATCAACTACGGTGCAAAGCTTGTCTCGGCAAACGATGATTCCGGCTTCACCTATCGGGGACGCTTTACCCAAGCTCACCAGGCTTACTGTTTGGGGTATACCGCTTCCCAAAAGGCCCACCACGCACTGCATTGGATAGCCGCAAACGAGGGTGTGATTTTTGGTGGAAGAACCTTCCTCTGCTGGAATCCGGATGGTGCTCCGGTGCCCACCACACAACTTTTTGGATTGCCCAGCCAGCAACCTGTGGATTTTGTGGGATACAAGAAGCAGCTGCTGCAAACATTGGGAGGCTATCGGCAAGCCCTCAAGGACACCGACGATGTGGTTATTGCGGCAATGGATGCAGCAACCACCGGGCGGCTCTCGGTTACCTATTATAATGAGCTTAAGGCATCGGATTTTTTAGACCGAATTGAATACTGGTATCAAACCTTTTGCTGGGAATCTCGTCGCGGCATACAGGCGCCATCTTTAAAACGCATTGTGGACTGTGCCTATGGAACGCAAAAAACCACATTTATTGAAGCAGATGAGCATGTGCTGCGGGATCATGTGCAGCGGCTTTTGCACTGTATTATAGACAAACAGCCCCTGCCGCTGAATTTGGTGCAGGCATTGGTATCCAAGGCCAGCACTCCCTTGGCCTATCAACCCACCAACCGAGAAATGCTTTTGATAACAGCCTGTGCTGTTGTGCGTAAATACCGCAACGATAAAAAGGAGGAATGGACCTTGGCGCTGGATACATCCAACAATACCCGCAGTTACCTTTTTGGCAGATTGCTTGCTATTGCAGAGCATGTGGAACGGAGTACCTATAGCCGGGAAGAGAGCAGGGAACCCAATGCTATCCGTATGCAAACAGTTTTTTCAAACCGGCCGCTGTATGCCTGGCGCATTCTGGAAGAAAAGCTCAACCCTTATTTTATGCACCTTCCCCCAGGGCTGCGGGCATATTACAAAAACCTTACCGGCGAGATTGTGGATAGGATCATAGATACCAAGGATTCAAACCTTAACAAGAAATTGGCGGATACCTATTTACTTGGCTACTATCATCAGCGCAGCTACATGACCCGAAAAAAAGATGCATCTAAGGAGGAAAATGAGCATGAGTCTGTTGAAGAATAAAATTGATTTTGTGGCATTGGTATCGGTTACTATGGCAAATTCCAACGGTGATCCCCTTAATGGAAACCGCCCCCGCACCGACTATAACGGGCATGGGGAAATTTCCGATGTGTGCATCAAGCGCAAAATCCGCAACCGGATGCAAGATTTAGGCCAAAGCATCTTTGTGCAGTCGGAAGACCGCTGTGACGATGGCCATAAAAGCTTGAGTGATCGTGCCAGCGCTGCAATGGGGAAGATAAAGGATAGGGATGAATATGCCCGTCTCGCCTGCGAAAAATGGCTGGATGTGCGCAGCTTTGGACAGGTATTTGCTTTTAAGTCAGACAGCAAAAACGGGGTATCTGTGGGGGTGCGGGGGCCTGTATCCATTCATCAGGCTATCAGTGTCTCACCGGTGGAGGTACATACAATGCAGATCACCAAAAGCGTCAATGGGGATCCCTCCGAAAAGCGCAGCTCCGATACCATGGGCAGCAAACATATGGTGCGGTTTGGCCTGTATAAGATTAAGGGCTCCATCAATGTGCAGTTGGCACAAAAAACCGGTTTTTCCCAGGAGGATGCAGCAACGGTCAAGGAATGCCTTCGTACCCTATTTGAAAATGATGCATCCGCTGCCCGCCCCGAAGGGTCTATGCAGGTTTGCAAGCTTTATTGGTGGGAACACAACTGCCCGGCAGGACAATATCCCTCCGCAAAAGTACACGCCAGCGTAGGGATTACTGTAAAGGAAAAAGACAGTTTGAAGGAAGCTGTTGGTACACCAGACGGTTTGAAGGAAGCTGTTGATACACCAGCTAGTTTTGAGGATTACACAATTTCGCTGGAGGAGCTGGCCGGCCTGCACTGTGAGGAAATGGATGGAATATAAAGAAGAAGAATACCTCCAACTATCTGGGCTACAGCATTTCAAGTTCTGCCGCAGACGTTGGGCGCTCATCCATATAGAAAAACAGTGGGCGGATAATTTTCGCACCACAGACGGCTCCTTAATGCACAAACATGCCCATGACAAGGGATTTCGGGAAAGCAGGGGAGACCGTCTCATCACCCGGGGCATGAGCGTGTTTTCCCCCACCCTGGGTATCTCCGGGGAGTGTGATGTGCTGGAATTTCATCGCAATGAAAATGGAATTTCTCTAGATGGCCGGGAGGGAGTATGGCAGCCATACCCTGTGGAATACAAGCGTGGTGCACCCAATAGCCAAAGCGGCGATACATTGCAGCTTTGTGGGCAAGCAATGTGTCTGGAAGAGATGTTGTGCTGCACCATTCCAGAAGGGGCACTTTACTTTGGGGAAACACACCAACGCAAGGTTGTTCCGTTTACCCAAGAGCTGCGCCAGGCTGTTGGAGACTGCTTACTTGAGATGCATGATTTGTATCGACGGGGATATACGCCTAAAGTGAAACCTACAAAGGCGTGCAATGCCTGTTCCATGAAGGAGCTATGCCTGCCAAAGCTCATCAGCAAGCGCACCGTTGCAGAGTATTTGCGCAAAGGTATGGAGGAATTACAATGAAGCGCCTACTCAACACCCTGTTTGTTACCTCAGAAGATGTTTACCTATCGCTGGATGGGGAAAATGTGGTGGCCAACCGGGAAAAACAAGTGATTGCCCGGTATCCGCTGCATACGTTATTTAACATCGTCTCATTTTCCTATGCAGGGGCTTCACCTGCGCTAATGGGTGCCTGTGCAGAACGAGAAATAGGCTTTGCCTTTTGCACTCCAAGAGGAAGATTTCTAGCTCGTGTGACAGGGGAAAGCAATGGCAATGTGCTGCTTCGGCGAACCCAGTACCGGATTGCAGATGACCTGACACAGAGTTGCCGTGTGGCACGCACCATGATTTTTGGCAAGCTCTACAATTCTCGTTGGAGCATCGAACGTACCTGCCGAGATCACAAGCTGCGGGTTGATGAATCGGCACTCAAGACTGCCTCCTCTAAAATAAAAGAATTGCTGCCTACTGTTTCAGAGGAATCCAGTCTGGATTCTTTGCGAGGTCTGGAGGGGGTTTGTTCCAGCACCTATTTTGGAGTGTTGGACAATATGATACTCAACAACAAAGAGGCATTCTTTTTTCGTACACGGAGTCGGCGGCCACCGCTGGATGCGGTAAATGCCATGCTTTCCTTTGCATACAGCTTACTTGCCCATGACTGTGCATCTGCGCTGGAAAGCGTTGGACTGGATGCGTACGTAGGATTTTTGCATCGTGACCGCCCCGGCAGAACATCCCTTGCTTTGGATTTGATGGAGGAGCTTCGCCCTTGTATGGCAGACAGGTTTGTGTTGACACTGATAAACAACCGAGTCCTATCTCCTGATGATTTTGAATTGAGAGAAAGCGGTGCAGTATTGCTAACCGACCATGCTCGAAGTATATTTTTAAAAAACTGGCAGGAAAGAAAAAAAGATACCATAACCCATCCATATTTAGAAGAAAAAATACAATGGGGGATTGTTCCTTATATACAAGCGCTGTTGTTAGCCCGTTATTTACGGGGAGATTTGGATGCATATCCTCCATTTTTGTGGAAGTGAGCGTTATGCTTGTTGTAATTACCTATGATGTAAATACGCAAGATGCTGCTGGAAGAAAACGACTGAGAAAAATTGCAAAGCAATGTATCAATTATGGGCAGCGTGTGCAATGTTCTGTATTTGAATGTCTGCTGGATGCTGCACAGTGCCGAAGCCTGCAAGCAAAATTGTGCGAAATTATGGACCCAGAGAAAGATAGCCTGAGATTTTATCATCTTGGCAATCAGTACCAAAAGAAAATAGAACATTTTGGCTGTAAGACAACCTATCAACCGGAGGATGTTTTCATAGTTTAGGGTTTGCCTTGTGCGAAGGGAAGGGTCCCA
>CAYNCW010000064.1:7613-10674 GCA_964395635.1 uncultured Oscillospiraceae bacterium | reverse complement strand
CAGGCCTGTCTTTAGGACCAAAAACAGGTAGCCTGGAAACATTTAAAAACTTCGACGAGCTTAAAGATTCGTACGATCGCCAGATGAAATATTGGACTGACCGACTTGTTACCTGTTTGGAAACAATTGATTTGATACATGAGCGTATGAAGCCTCTTCCATATATGTCGCTGCTTATCAATGACTGTATTGAAAAGGGGATAGATGTCAACGCTGGCGGCGCACGTTACTACCACAAAGGCACACAAGCTGCCGGAATAGGCACGGTTGCAGATGGCATGAGCGCCATTAAACAGCTTGTGTTTGATGAAAATCGTGTTACTGGCAAAAAATTTTTAGATGCTTTGCGCAATAACTGGGCAGGACATGAGCCACTTTACGCATTAGTCAACAGCGAAAATGTGCACCATTATGGAAATGACGACGATTATGCTGATGAAATGGCACAGTTTGCTTTTGATCTATATTGCAAACACATTGAAGGGCGGCCAACAAGAAACGGTGGAACTTACACACCGGGGGTATTTACAGTTACAGCAAATCTAGCCTTTGGATTTACAATGGGTGCATCTCCTGATGGTAGAAAGGCTTTTGAGCCAATATCCGATAATATTGGGCCAGTGCACACACAAATGGCTTCCCACGACATAACTGGCCCCACCGCAATACTCAATTCGGTAACTAAGCTAAACCACGGTCGAGCAACAAACGGAACATTGCTCAACTGGAAATTTACACCAGAATCTATATCCGGAGAGCAAGGACGTGACAACTTAATTCACCTGTTGGACATATACTGTGACCAATTGGGAATGCACAGCCAATTCAACATTATGAGCGCAGAAATGATGCGGGATGCACAAGTGAACCCCGAAAGCTACCACGACTTTTTGGTCAGAGTATCAGGATATAGCGCATACTTTGTAGAGATGAGCAAATACCTGCAAAATGACCTAATTGACCGTACAGAGCTATCATTTGAATAATGTAGATGGGCAATAAAAAAGTCTCCTATCATAGTATTTATGATAGGAGACTTTTTATATCCCATGTAATCAGGTAGATGAAACACCATGATATTCAAACGAAGAAATCTAGGCAAGCAATACTGATTTTTGCAGTTTTACCCCCCTATACCGTTACACGGTAAAATATAAGAATTTGTACAAGCGGGTATTTCGTATGAATTAGCTAAGGGGGGGAGGTTTTATGCCAAAACACACACCTTTTAGCATAAAAGTACACTATGTTGGTGAAAAAAGTAATGATCAACTCCAAGAGCTATACGCAGATTTTTATATCAATCAGGTAAAAAACCAGTTGATCCAAAGCAATCTAACACAGGCAGATAAAAAGAAAGTAATTGCGCGGCTCATTTCTCAATTTAGTCAAATTCCTCTGGGAATATAAGGACAGAAAATGTTTCCCCTAAAGTAGTATAGCAAATGAAGTGCTTATGTACTTCCGCAATCTGCGTAAGAGTAGTCAGGACGTATTCATATCCGACCCTATCAGAACAATTCTAGGAAAAATAATAAAATACAAAAAGCACCAATATGGCTTGGTGCTTTTTGCAATGTTGAGCTTTGTTATGTCTGGTTGTATAGCCATTGGCTGCTGTTGAGGTTAATAATACTTTAGTGGGGTTACTTTGGAGTCACTTAAAAACTCAATTTTTTGTCCCATGATGCTGTATGTGGGGTCGATATTCACCCAAACTCCATCCAGATATACCTGGCACCAAGCATGATATTTGTCCATTTCTACATACTCAGAGTATCCCATAACCAGTCTACAGGGGATGTTCACCGCTCTGCACATAGCGGCGTAGAGTGCTGCAAAGTCATAACAGATGCCGCTTTTCTTTTGATAGATCTGGTTTAGCTCCGGCAAATAGGTGGGTGGCGGTGTTGCATGGGAGTACGTAAAGTTGTCTGCCAAAAATCTGCTGATAGCCAAAGCGGTTTGGGTGCGATTCTTACCCTCTGCTAAGGCGGAGGCTTTTTGCGTCAGCTCCATATCTGTTGTCCAGTTGACAATGCGCGAACTGCTTAGATATGGTGCGAGCATGTTATCCATTTCCAGGCGAAAGGTTCCAGACCACAAATGCTCAATTTCCGTTGGTGTTATATACAGCCGCACTTCCATATTGTACATGCCGTTGCCCATAGTCAGGGGTAATGAAACGCTTTCCTCCGCATAGATATGGTGCAGATCTTCTATGGAATCCTTGTATAAGCGCACAGATATGTCTTTGCGGGTACCGGTTACCCGCAGTGTTAGGTTACCGGATATTTGGTCCACCCAGTAGGTAATGCTCACACGATCCAGGGGACTGTAATAGGGGACAATGTCATTCACTGTGCTTGCTCCTGCCGGTAGCATCAGTGCACCGGCAAGGAACAAAGCAGCGAGATACGACACTTTATTTATTTTCATGTTTTGTAACTCCTGTGCTGTATCTCAATGCAAGTTGGTTTCAACCACAGTATAACTTACCTTGTAACAGCGCCAGTGCTTCTAATTGTAAGGATTCCAGGAATGCATACAACTTCGTACTTATCACTGGCAAGTGTTACACGAATCTGATAGGTTCCTGGAGTTTCCCCCGGATCACGTTCAAATACAAGACCAATGGTACCTAGGGTATCGCCACTCATCAGAGTTCCGCCTCTAAGTGCAGTAGAGTATCTCAAGGGATCTGGCGCACCCTGGTTTTTGATTGCATTTGCAACCTGAACGGTGAGAACAATCTTACCAATTTTTAAAGTACCTTTTTGTTGCGTAATGGTGTAGTTGTTACTCACATCCACAGAACCATTCATAATTTTAACGGATTGTATGGTAATGTCATAATCACCGGGCTGTATACCGGAACCACTGGCTACTGCATTTACTGTGTGACCACTTACAATACCAAGTCCCCCGGGAACAGCACTGGCTCCTACCGTAACGGATATAGTGCTGCCAGTGAAGGTCTTAGTATCATCATCGGCCTTTACAGTCACTGCACGCTTGGTAATGGTGACAGTCGCAGAACCCCTGACAGTGCCGTAATTGG
>CAYNCW010000064.1:0-7513 GCA_964395635.1 uncultured Oscillospiraceae bacterium | reverse complement strand
TGATTGGATAGCTGCCCACATTTTCACCGGGATCTCGCAGCAGGGTGTAATTGACCGCATCTCCACTGGAAGGCACATTGCCGGTGGTAGCTGTCAGTGTTGGGTCAGCATCGCCGTATGCCTTGGATTTGTTATCGGCTTTTACAGTTACTGCACGCTTGGTAATGGTGACAGTTGCAGAACCCCTGACAGTGCCGTAATTGGGATGGCTAACCTCATAGTAAATCTTGCCGGAATCGGATACATTCACCTTGCTGGGCTGGGTTGTGGAGTATGTACCGTTTTCTGAGCTGCTGTATTGAATGGTATATCCGCTGGGAACTCCGGATACATTGACGGTGATGCCATGGGAAAGCCCATTATATACAGGAGATATATCATTTGCTGTGGCGTTCATCACGCCGCTTTTCTGGGTGATGGTGAGGGTTCCGTTCTCGGGGGTAACTGTATAGTTGGGGTTATTGCCCACAGTAACCTTGATTGGATAGCTGCCCACATTTTCACCGGGATCTCGCAGCAGGGTGTAATTGACCGCATCTCCACTGGAAGGCACATTGCCGGTGGTAGCTGTCAGTGTTGGGTCAGTGTCGCCGAATACCTTGGTTTTGTTATCGGCTTTTACAGTTACTGCACGCTTGGTAATGGTAAGTGTACCCGACTTAACCGTTACTGCAAACTGTTCTGTAACATCAGCAGAATCTGATTTGCGAATAATGGTATAGTCTTTAATTTCATTTGCTACTGATCCCACATTGATGAGTGCAGTATTTGCTTCTACTCTACCCTCAACATTGTAAAGGGATGCATTTAATCCAGTGGCTGTTATGGTATTATTGGTAATTGGTGTTCCATCGTATATCTTTGATGCAGAACCGGCTGTGAGTGTAATTGCTGTTGTGGCTGCAAACTGAGCCACGTAGGTTTTGTCAGCTGTAATAGCCGATGATCCCGAAGGAATAGCAGGGCTCCAGCCGGTAAAATAATACCCGGCCTTTGCTCTTACTGTAGGAACGCCACGGGTAATGGCAGTATTCCATGTGGTTCCGTGAATAATGTCTGAATACAAAACGATATCGGTGTAGGAGCCCTTATCAAACAGTTCTCCTTTTTCTGTATCTGCTTGGAAGTAGATTCGATGGGATGTAATATCCCAGACAGCATACAGAGTTTTGTTGCTACTGATATTTGCTAGCTCGTTTAACTTATATTGTGCTGTGGATGCCCCTTGGGTTTCACTCCATCCAATGAGTGTGGCATTGGGGCGGGTGAAAACCGAATCCAATAAATAAACAGGACTATTCTTGGGAACATACCATACAATAGCTGCTTGTGCATTTCCAGGATAACCGGCATCGAAGGTTAACTTGTAGGCGTTATCCGGATCGCCATATTGTGCAATGAACTGGGTATCACCTTGAATGGCGTATAAATTTCGGGGATAGTAAATTTGGTTGGAAGTGCTTCCTTGAGGCATCCATCCAAAAAACACTTGAGATGGGGGAGCAGTCAAGTTGGTTGGGGATTTTAAGGCAACACTGCGCCCAATATCATAAACATTGCTGTCTGCAGGGGGAGTTCCGCTACCGGCTCCCTTATCATAGCTTACTGTAAATCCACTGGTTTTCCAGGTAGCATACAGTGCAATATCCTGGCGCACCGGCACATCAACAGAGAACGCTGTAAAGATATTGGTTCCCGGCACAATCCAATTCCAGCCAAGGAACTGGCCATAACCATTCACAATATCTCCAACCTGATGCAAATCCATTGGGAAGGAAACATATTGGCCAGGGGCATATCCTTGTGTTTTCAGCACCTTTCCGTCGCCCAGACGGTCGTAATAGGTTACTGTAAATGCATTGGAGTCCCAACGGGCATACAGAAGCAGATCATCCTTGGGCATGGTGGCGGTGCTGAAATCAAAGGGTTCGTTGTATCCTGCATCAAGGTACCATCCAGTGAAGGTATAGCCGGGGCGGGTGGGATCAGCAGGCTTGTAACTGGCTAGAGGCGTTTCATACATCAGTCGTTGTGAAGCAATCCCACTGCCCCCTTTGGAATCAAAGCTTATAGTGGGGGTGACGCGGTTATAATAAAATCGTTTTGTTGAACCGGCACTTTGACTGCCGGAAGTCCAGCTGGAATTTTCAACGAAGCCATCCAGAGCCTTAGCGTATAGTGTGCCGGTATTGAGTAAAACCTGGGTGTACTCATCTTTTCTCTGGAAGTATCGAAGCCTATCTGTTGTGAAGGGTGAACCGGAACCATCAATAGATTCCAACCAGTATTCAACTGTAAATGTGCTGGGCGAGCCTTGCCAGGAATCGGTTATTCTGTAAACGGTCTCGGTGGTGGGGTTTACAAGACTAACCATATCCTGTGTGATGTAATACCGTTTGGTTACCCACAACATTCCGCTCGCAATTTCTTGTGCAGGTGTCCATCCATGGAAGGAATAGCTAGTAAGACCATCTCCTTTGGTTACCATCGGCCACATAGCACTGACATCCTGCTGATATTTTGCTTTAATGGTTAGTGTGGGTTCATTGTTCTTTGCAGTATAAGTAACACCGTTGGACAATATCTTGGTAGGATTGGCTGTTGTTCCCTGATAAGCATAGGAAATATAAAAATTATAGGTATATTCCACCCTTTTATAGTAGACGTTGATGGTTGTGGTACCGTTACCGGCAATAGTAGTTGTATCGCTGTGGCTAAAGATAGAATATCGCAGCGGGTTTACACTGTTTAAGCCAATTAAACTCGGGTTAATTTTAGAATTGGCTTCTTCACGAGTCAGGCTAACCTGGCTACCGGCGGTTGCTTGCATGGTAGTAGAAAAGGCATAGTTGTAGTTGCGCCAATCATTTCCCGGATCCTCAGGGAGGTTTGCCTTTTCAACCCAGTACACTACACGGTAATTCACAGTTTTGGGTGTCCAAACTGCATACAATAACAGGTTGTCTGTAACAGGGGTAGAAAAATTGTACCCAACAGTTCCGCCCTGGGTAGTGGACCAGTGGGAAAAATCATAACCTTCCCGTGTTGGGTTTACAGGTTTGTTGGCGGTGCCTCCCGAGGTGACTGTTTGGGGATCCACCTGGGTACCATCCGACATGAAGATGACATAAAATTGGTTGCTAAAATAAGGGCATAGGGTAAGATCCTTTGTGGCAGTGGTTCCAAAAACAAAGGCCTTGCTGGGATCGGTGCCCTCTACATACCAGTGGGCTAGGCGCTGCCCGGAGGGAGGAACCACTGTTTGGGTTGTTTCAGGAATGGGCGAACCAGGGGAAACCAATTTGGTATCAATTACTTGCCCGCCTCCATTCTTGTATGTAATGGCGTAGGAATCGCTAAAACGTGCATATAAACGCAGGTTTTCTGTGATAGGTGTAGTAAAATCAAAGGCAAGTGTAGCATCCTCCAAAAACCAGCCGTTAAAAGCGGTGGTGCCTGTGGGCCAATTTTCATAAGGAGGGGCAGATTCTTCGTTGATGGTGGTGCCTGAGGCAACCCACAACGGGCCTTTGTAAAGATCCGAGCCAATATAGAATTCTACAGTATGGTTCAGACCAAAGGTTGAGATGCCACCAAAGACACCAGTAAACAGAGCGCTAGCGGCAACGGTGTAGGTGGGGGAGCCATTGGTACTTTTATCAGCTGAGATTTCCTCATCTTCAATAAGTATTGCGGTTACTTCAAGTAATTTGGCTTCATCAACAACGATATCCTCCAATCCATCGGTTTCCGGGACATCGGCCATGTCATGGTCAGGTTGGGTATTGTCAGAAGCCTGTTCTGAATCTTGGTCAATTGAATCGGAGGGGAAGGCATCAGTTGTATCCGAAGATGGTGGTTCTTCTTCCTGTAGGCCTTCTTCAGTATCCTCTGGTTGTATCTCTTCAGTGTCTTTAGCTGTGGAGGTTTTTTTAGAGAATCCTAACGAAATCTGAGGTTCGGTTAGTTCCGGTTGCGCCAATGCAGCGGTTACCTCCACTGCAACATCTCCTCGGGATTGATATTTGTCCAATTCCTCGGGTGTTAAGGTTTGGGTGACAGCTTTGCGGATCATGGCGGATACTTCACTGACCTCAACAGTATTTCCAGCGGCATCCACCACATTTAGAGTGAATGTTTTTTGAGCCGAACTATTGTTGAGTAAGGACAACTGTATCTCCATAGTATCGGGATCCAGCATAGCTACTGCTTGGTAATCATTGCCCGAAAAAAACTTGATAAACCACAAACCCTGCAAGGGCTCTAGAAAATTTTGTTCCAGTAGTTTGCTGTTTTCTGGAATTTGTAGACCTGATAGGAACTGTTCCATTTCACTGTCCACAGAATAGTGCCGGGGGGAAACCTGTGGTAGGTTGACCTCTAGGTCCACCACATTGTTGTCCTCATCCCTTGGGGTTACAACTTCGTCCGCCTGGACGATAATATCGGTTACAGAGAGGTTTTCCTCAGCGAGGTCTACCGAAGCCTGCTCCTCGAGGGAGTTGGCATTTTGAAGCTGGTCAGCTGCCTGTGGGCCTGCAATACGCTCTATAGTATTCAGAATATCCTGGGTACTTAGCGATAATGCAATGGAGCCACCCTCATCATAGTTTTCTGCTGCATTGGTTTTTAACCGCAATCCACCACCAGGAATGGATAGGGAAACAGCCAATGTCAACGCCATGATAAACGACAAGGCCCTATTGACAAACTTTCTACTTGGTTTTTGCATTTACATGCCACCTTTCCTAAAATATACCATGTCAAACTCATTTCTGTCATACAGCATGCGGAGGTTTTTTTGGAAGCCGACGATTTGTGGATAGAAACCTGAATCCAGTGCCCACAGTTGGTCTCTGAAAGTCTTTTACATTTCTTGATAACAGCTTGGGTGAAAACAAAAGGGGAAAGAGGATCAAACTTCGCCCCGTAGGACTCACCCTCGATTAACCAATTGAAAATGCAAACGTAGCGGGTACTTAAATGCCTTTTCCATGATGTCAATCGCTATCGAATCTGTTAGCATCATTTTCAATATAATCAAGGGCAAGTCCTGCGGGGCGAAGCTTTAAACTAGGTAGTTGTTGCAACAGGACAGCTATTTAGCTGTTGTATCTCCTGTGTTTGGATTGTCATTTTGGTTTATGTCCTGTATTGCTTCCATGTGCTCGGCAATGACATACTCACCATCCAGCTGGCTGGTTTCCAGCGTCAGGATGCCGGTTTCCAATTCCTTGCCGAATATTCTGGACATGTACCGGTACTGCTTGGTCTGTGGATCAAAGGAATACAGGCTGAGGCTGTTTGCCTTCTTCAGGTCTTCCTCAATGGGAATGCGAATGGAATAAGCGCCGGGAATCTGATAATAACCGCTTGCATAGAACTGCTGTACAGGCTGATTTTGGGCATCTCGATTCACATCCAGATCTTCTACTTCCTCCACATAGATGTTGTATTCAGCTCCAGGAGTGATCAGTGCCAAATTCACATTCTCTGATTCAATGGTGGAAACAATGCCGTTTTCCAAGGTCATTTCCAAAGAGACATTGTCCTGCTCGGCCAGTGCGCGGAAGACGCTTGCTGGGGCATAGGCGTGCTGGTAAGCTACATCAATCTTCAGAGTTGTGTTGGGGGCGGAGCCTCTTAGTTTCACCTCTACCTTATCCCAGAAGGTTGGGTCATAATCTGGCCGGGTATCTGGTTTGCGGAAATAAGGAGACTCCTTATTTGGGCGAATGGACACCAGTACATCCTTCTCCAATTCCAGCCCTGGGATGCCAAAGATATTTTTGGCAAGGATAGTAATTTTCTGGCTGTCATACAGTAGATCCGGATTGATAGTACCCTCTACAGACCAGATTGCCGGGAAAGTTTCCCCTGTGGGGCCGTTGCTGCGTACAATTCGGGCGCCAAAGGCATATAGGGCATTAAACTCTGCCACATCTTTTGGGCCGATTAATAAACGATCCTTTTCGGTAGCAATACGGCACCCGTTTAGGGCAGGTTCGATTTGTAGATAGAAGGGTTTATTTGAGCCGGATGGGTAGCTGTAGGTAATGTAATCGGTAAAGCCTTTTTTATACACATCATCGCTAATACGGGAATAATCGTAGGTCACATCGTGGCTGATTTCCCCGGAGGAGGTGAGGGCAACAACCTTGTGCCGTGCTTTAATCTCCTGTTTGATATACTCGATAATGTCCTGCCTTGCAGTTTGTTGGCTACTCTTTTTCAGGATAGTACCAATGGTTGCACCATCATAAGCAAGGGAAGGTTGGTATTTATCCAGATAGGTTTCGCCAAATGTACCATCTACATAGAAATAATCCTTTGGTTCACTTACAACTATATAGGTGCGCACTGCTTGGTTGCTCTTTTTCCAGTTTTCTTCCGGATCGTCCACCTGATAGGTAAAGGTGTAAACTCCGCGGTATCTGTGGAAGTTGTTGCGGTTAACCTGGGTATCGCCGGGTTTGGCAGGGCAATCCGGTGTTCCAAACAGAGTCTCTACAACAGTAAATCCAATGTTTGCGTCGGTCAGGGTAACGTCTGTCTCATTTTCCACAGATACACCCTCAGAATAGGAATTGTAGAGGGGGCTATCTTCCTCCATCTGGATGATCTGTTTGTCCTTAGCTGGGTTCATGCTGTCCTGAACCAGATTGGCAACATTGGGGTCAAACTCAATCTTCGCCACCTGGTTGGGGGAGGACATGAAATAATACTCTAAATCCACCGGCAGACGAGGCTCACCGTGCCAAATTTTCAAATCGGGGTGGATGCGCAGTTTAAAGCGTTTATCATACCCAAGGGAATTGGTGGGCCATGAAATTTTGATTGTCATGTTGTCAAGGTTGGTGTATGTCAGGGTAATGGGGGCCCCCGTGGGGTTGCCTGCTTCATCACAAGGAATGAGGTAGGGGCCGGTTACTGTATTAAACACCAACGGTTCGGCAAATTCCAGAAATATTGCTGTTTCCATATTGGAGATACGATCGGATTGTGGGAACGGCCCAGAGGGGCTATCCTTGAGTATTTTGGGCATTGTTTCCAAAACTGGACGAACATGCTCATTGCGGATAGTCATAGTTTTCTTAATCACCAAACCGTCAATTTCGGTTGCATGTCCCTCCAAAGCAATGGCATATTGGCGTAGGGAAGGGTACTGTATCGATAGTTTAACTTGATCGCCTACAGATACCATTTCAATGCGGTTTTTCCCGTTAGGCACTGTGGGGTCGTCTATTTCGTGGCTTGTTGTGCCGTCATCAAAGGTCCATCTGACGTTGCCGTTTACTGTGGGAAGTGCTATATCCGCATGATCCACATCATTTATAAGATATCCCAGATATCCGTCCTTGTGAATTAAGTGGGTGGGCATATTGGCCAGTACGGCATCGGTGCTTATTAAACTGAACTGGCGAAATGCTGCCAAAGACGAATTGCTAAAGGATTTCAGCTGGGGGTAATGCCCCCCTATAGGCAGATCTGCAGGAGCCATAGGGAACTTGTA
>CAYNCW010000063.1:0-10773 GCA_964395635.1 uncultured Oscillospiraceae bacterium | reverse complement strand
TGGTTGCTGCCATCAAACAAGCAAAATTGGAACAAGCCGTATAGAAATAATGTCGTCTGCATAAGAGCGCAAATGTAACAGCGAACACGTAATAAACCGTGTGTTGTGTAAAACAGCTTTGTTTGCCGACACACGGTTTTGCTGTGTGCATACGCATCTAATTTTATTCATGGGCGCTGCCCACGCATACACGATAGCGTATGCGTAAAAACAATTGGCTAACTAGAGGTGTGTAATGGGAAGAAAGATAAAGAAGCTGGATATTTCTATAACAGTTGTATGCATTTTTATCATAAGCGGTTGTTTATTGTTCTTTCCATCGGAAACCACACGAACAATTAGCAATATTAAATACGGTGTATTGGCGCATTTGTCGCCGCTATTCTTATGGCTGGGTCTTGCCATTTTTGTATACAGCCTATATCTGTGTTTCTCTAAATTTGGGGACGTGCGTCTAGGCAACTGCAAGCCAGAATTCTCTACATTCAGCTGGGTAATTATGGTGTTTTGCACTGGCATGGGATCCAATCTTATGTACTGGTCGGCGATAGAGTGGATTTATTACTACCAGTCACCGCCCTTGGGGGTAGAACCCTTTAGCCAAAAAGCGGCCGAGCTTTCGGTTACCTACGGCGGATACCACTGGAGCATCATTGGATGGGCTATTTATGCCATAGGCACCATAACCCTGGGGCTGCGATACTACAATAAACAAAAGCCGGGGCTCTCCCTCTCTGACTGCTGCGAAAAGGTGGGGGGAAGATTTTACGGCGAAACCGGCAGGCGTGTGGTGGAGCTTATATTTCTGTTTGGTGCCATCGGGGGATATACCACCATGATTTCTTTTGTGGTGCCAATGTACTGCAAAAACCTGTCTATCTTGTTTGGGGTAGAAAACAATTTTACTTTTCAGCTGATGATAATCCTGTGTATTGCTGTCATTTTTACCATCAGTACCCTTACCGGAATGAAGCGAGGTATTAAAAAACTTTCCAAGGTCAATGTTCTGATGGCAATGGCACTTATTTTTATCATCATTTTGGTTGGCCCCACCATGTTTATTGTAAAGTCTGTCACCAATTCTCTGGGCTTTATGCTCCAAAACTTTTGGCATATGAGCCTTTGGACTGATTTTATTGCCAATAGTGGTTTCCCCGAGGATTGGACTGTATTTTACTGGGCGTGGTGGATAGGAGCTGCACCGGCTATGTGGATTTTTATAGCCAAAATATCTAAGGGGCGTACAGTGCGGCAAACCTTGTTGGGGATTATGCTCAGCGGCAGCTTAGGTTGCTGGCTCTACTTTGGTGGCATTAGCAACTACGGCCTGCACCAGCAGCTTACTGGTAAGCTAGATCTGGTAAAAACCTTGGCAGAACAAGGGCCGGAAACGGTAGTATCCCAGTTGGTTTTGTCTTTGCCCATGGGCAAGGGGATGCTACTGCTCTGGACCATTACCGGCCTTACCTTTTTGATAACCACCCTTGACTCGGTGGTCTTTACCTTGGCAGTGAGTACAACCTATAAGATAAAGGAAAATGAATCACCCACCAAAAGACTGCGGCTATTTTGGTCGGTGTTGATGATTATGATACCTGTAGGTCTTATGTATGCAGGTGCCCCAATGGCGACGCTACAAGCCTGTACAGTATTAACTGCGGTGCCGTTGTGCTTTATCACGGTCATCACCATTCTGTCCGGTTATCGCTATCTTCAGGAGGAAGCAGCAAAAAAGATTGACAAAAGTGAGTCATTTAAAATTCCAACCGATTCATAAATGAGTCGAAAAGCAAAAGCTTGGATACCGATAATGCGGTTGTTGGCGCTTTTTGTAAATGGCACAGAACTTGCTTGTAGATATATTAACAAAGAGTTGTGGCATCTACAGGGATGCGGCGCCCGAAAGGAAAGGAGTTCTTTGGGTAAACCTATTATAGCGTGAGGGGGAATTTTTATGTCCAACAGTAACAACAATACAAACACAAACAAAAAGCAGATCAACTTTTTACCGGTTATTTTAGCCTTGGTAATCATTGCGGTACTTTGTGTATCGCTGGTTGTGAATCCCATAGGGGCAGATGCAGCCATATCAGACATTAAAACCAAGGCTGTCAATGTGCTCTCACCCTTTTACCTGTGGCTGGGTATTGGCGGTGTCGTTTATCTTGCTTACTTTGCTTTTTCCAAATATGGCAACATCCGCTTTGGCGCTGAAAAGCCCCAATACTCCACCTTTAGCTGGATTGTTATGATGTTCTGTGCTGGAATGGGATCCAGCCTTTTGTACTGGTCTGCACTTGAGTGGATTTACTATTATTCCGCTCCGCCTATGGGCGCAGCACCATTTAGTCAGCTAGCTGCAGAACTGAGCATGACCTACGGCAACTTCCACTGGAGCATCACTGCGTGGGCACTGTATGCAGTAGGTGCAGTATCCCTTGCGCAAAGATACTATGTGCGCAAAAAGCCAGGCCTTTCTCTCACTGCCTGCTGCGAGCGGGTAATTGGTGAGAAAAATGCCAACGGTGTAATGGGAAAAGTTATCGAAATAATCTTTATTTTTGGTATTTTAGGCGGACATTCCACCACCTTGGCATTTGGTGTGCCCATGTTGTGCAACAACCTGGCTGCTTTAATTGGTGTTCCTGTTTCTTTTGGCATGCAGGTAGGCATGATGCTGTTTGTAACCTTAATCTTTATTGTTAGCTCCTGGATCGGCTTGGAAAAAGGCCTGAAAAACCTCTCTGACTGGAACGCCTATTTTGCAATCGGTCTGGCTGCATTTGTTCTGATTTTTGGGCCTACTATGTTCCAGATCAAATCCCTGACCAACTCTCTGGGATACATGTTCCAGAACTTTATCCACATGAGCCTGTGGACCGACCCGGTAGGCAACAGCGGATTCCCAGAAGGTTGGACCGCATTCTACTGGGCTTGGTGGCTGGGTCTTGGCCCTTGGATGTGGATATTCACAACCAAAATCTCCAAAGGTAGAACTATGAAAGAGATGATTTTGGGCATGGTTATCTGTGGCAGCTTGGGCTGCTGGTTCTACTTCGGCACCGTTTCTTCCTTTGGTTTGTATCAACAGCTCAATGGTAATTTGGATCTGGTTTCCATCCTACAAAACGAGGGTCCCACCAACGCCATAACAGCATTGGTGTCCTCTTTGCCTATGGGTAAGGTGATCCTTGCTATTTGGTTGCTTGTTGGAATCATGTTCCTTGCAACCACCATGGATTCCTCCTCCTACACCCTGGCCACAGGAACCACCAAAAATCTCAGCACCAATGACCACCCCGCAAGATCCTTCAAAATGTTCTGGGCATTCTTGCTGACAGCAGTACCACTTGCCTTTATGTTTGCAAAGGCATCGCTTACTGCTCTGCAATCGCTGGCCATCCTAACGGCGGTTCCCATTGGATTCCTCACCATTCTGACCATGATTTCCGGATATCTATATGCCAAAGAAGATTTCGGTCACCTCACCAGCGCCGAAATTATCCAGATGGACCGGGAAGCCAGAAAACAATGGGAGGAAGAACAAAAGGAAGCCCAAATAGTTGTGGCTGCCGAGTAATTCCGTCAATTTGTAATTAAAGGAGCGTACGTATGTTACCATTAAAAGGTATAAAAGTACTGGATTTGACTGTGGTGAATGGTTTTTGCGGCATGGAGCTGGCAGACTACGGCGCCGATGTCATTAAGATAGAGCGGCCCGGTGTAGGCGACGGCATCCGTAACTACCCACCCTTTAAAGATGGTGTGAGCCTGTATCAAATCTGCATGGACAGAGGAAAGAAAAGCGTTACCCTGAACCTGAAGAGCGAAAAGGGCAAAGAAATCTTTAAAGAACTGGTAAAGACAGCGGATGTGGTTATTGAAAACATGGTGGGCACCATGGAGCGCCTTGGGTTAGGATACGATGTCCTCAGTGAAATTAACCCCAAACTGGTGTATGGCCAGCTTACCGGCTATGGCAGCACCGGCCCTGAAAAGGACTATATCGCCTATGATATCGTAGTTCAGGCAAAAGCTGGAATTATGGAGATAACCGGGTTCCCAGCACCGCAGATTCCTACACGGGTTGGTTGTTACATCGGCGACCACTACTCCTGTACATACCTTTCCTGTGCCATTACTATGGCGCTGTTTTATGCCAGAGCCACCGGTATCGGCCAAAAGGTGGAGTCCTCCATGTTTGAAGCGCTGTTTAGTGTAACTGAGGACAAAATAGCCATTCTGGATCTTGCCAATGAGGAACCAACCAGAACCGGAAATGCTCATTCTTCCATCAACCCCTACGATATTGTCCGCTGTAAGGATGGTTATGTAGCTTTGGGTATCTGCACCGATGATCAGTTCCAAAAGTTCTGTGTGGAAATAGGCAAAGAAGAGTGGGCAAAAGATCCCAAATACAGCACCAATGAAAAACGTGGTCAGCACTATTTTGGGGATCTGAGAGACAAGATCGAAGAGTATCTAGTGGCCAACTTCACTAAAAATGAAGTCTCCGACAGATGTGCCAAGGTAAAAGTACCTGCCGCTGCATGCAACACCATAGAGGAAGCTATTGATCAGGAGCAGATCAAAGCAAGAGATATGATAGTAACTGTGCCGGACAAACGCATTGGCGGTGTGCAAAACGTGGGCAAGGTTATCAAATTCCACGATATCGAAAAGCACAGTGGCCTCAATGCTGCACCGCTTCTGGGCGAGCACAACGAAGAAATCTATGGGCAGTACTTTACAAAAGAAGAGATGGAAGAGCTTAAGTGCCAAGGCGTTATCTAACCTTTAGCGCTTGAAGCAGTACCAGTATTCTAAAACAAGGAGTTAACCAACATGAAAAAACCATTAGAGGGGATTAAAGTACTGGACTTTACCCAGGCTCTTGCAGGGGTTTTTTGTGCCATGTATATGGCCGACTTCGGTGCAGAAGTAATCAAGATCGAGCGCGGCCCCTACGGCGATCAGTCCAGAGGCTGGGGCCCATTTAAAAACGATTTTAGCGGATATTTTGCACTGTTTAACCGCAATAAAAAAAGCGTATCGGTAAATATGGCCACCGAGGAAGGCAAGAAAATCATCCTGGATCTGGTCAAGGAATGTGACGTGGTTCTGGAGAATTTCAAAGTCGGCACTTTAGATAAATTGGGCCTTGGCTATGAGGAAATGAAAAAAGTGAACCCCCAGATTATCTACGGTTCTATCTCTGGCTTTGGACTTAATGGTCCTTTAAAAGAGTACACCTGCTATGATGTTATCGCCACCGCCAGAAGTGGCCTTTTGGATAGAACCGGTGAACGGGGTGGCCCTCCAGTCAAGCCCGGATTCTCCCTAGGAGACAATCTTTCCGGTGTACATCTGCTGTATGGTATTGGCATGGCGCTGCTGAATAAACAAGCTACCGGCAAGGGTTGCCGGATGGACATTGCTATGCTGGATGCTGTGTTTTCACTTTTGGAGCTCCAGGTATTGCAGTACAGCCATCTGGGTCATGTGGATCCTAAAAACGGCAATCACGACCCGGAAGTGGCGCCTTTGGGTACATACAAAGCAAAGGATGGCTATGTGGCCATAGCAGTCAGCACCGAAAAACAGTGGCACCAGTTCTGTGAAGTAATAGGCCTTGGGCATTTGGCTGAGGATGAACGGTTTAAAATAAACGAGCTGCGGGTGAAAAACCTGGATGCCCTGATTCCCGAAATCGAAAAGGTCACCACAACCATGGGTAAGCTGGAGATTGAAAAGCTGCTTTCGGAAAACCGACTTGCTTGCGGTGCAGTTAAAACTATACGGGAGTTGGTTCGTGAGGATGAGCAGATCAAGGCTCGGGATATGCTGGTAGAGGTTGAACACCCTGTGCTGGGTAAAATGCATATGATGGGGCTGCCTATGAAGTTCAGCAAAACTCCGGGCGATGTCACCATGCGGCCTGCGCCACTGGTGGGTCAAGATACCGAGGAAGTGCTTACTGGCCTGGGCTATTCCAATGAACAAATTAGCGCACTTTGCGAAAATGGGGTTGCGTATCGCAGCTCTTTGGAGTATGCTGGAGTTAGCAGCAACTGATAAGGGGCTGCTAACAAAAAGGACAGGGGGAAATACGGTGAGCGGTTTTGATGAAAATAGCCTGAACATGCGTGGATACAGCATCGAAGAAATAGAAGTAGGTATGAAACGGTCGGTTTCAAAAACCATTTCAGAATCAGATGTATATACCTATGCCGGTATCATCGGTGATATCAATCCAATACATGTGAACACAGAGTACGCAAAAACCACCCGATTTGGTGAACGAATTGTCCATGGTATGTTAACTGCATCCTTCTTTTCTACAGTGGTAGGTATGTTGATGCCCGGTGCCGGAGCCATCTATCTGGGGCAGAGTTGCCGGTTCCTGTTGCCTGTAAAGTTTGGCGATACGGTTACCGCTATTGGAGAAGTGACTAAGGTTATTCCCGAAAAAAAGATCGCCTACATAAAAACAACGGTAATCAACCAACGCGGTGAGCTGGTTGTGGACGGGGAAGCCACCGTTATGGCTACCAAGGTAGCCGAAAACCCAGAACAATAACTCATACAATAAAAGCACATCCTTTAACATTAGAAGGGATGTGCTTTTTGTCGTTAAGTTATACTTCAACAGTTTTTGCGCAATTTTTTTTAAAAAGAAGACGCACGCGGGCTGTCCCTGGCAAGGAGGGCAAGTCAGCCAGGCGGAATCAGGCTGCATAGAGTTGGAAGTTTTGCCGGTGTTTCGTATTAGTTGGGGCGCTCACCAACAGCTTTAAGCATTGCAGCTGCCTTTTCTGCCATCTGTCTATGCTCTGGTTGGGTTAAGGTAGGATCATTTTCCAGAATATTGAAAGCACACTGCTGAGCAGCCTGTAAAAGCTCCATATCCTGGGCAAAGCTGGCTATCTTCAGCTCCGGCAGACCATGCTGTCGGTAACCAAAAAAGTCTCCCGGCCCCCGCAGTTTTAAATCCTGCTCTGCCACTGCAAAACCATCATTGGTGCTTTTCATAGTCATAAGTCGCTCTCGTGCAGTTTGCCCCCTGGCGTCGCTAACCAGAATACACCAGGACTTGTACTGCCCCCGCCCAACCCGACCACGCAACTGGTGCAGCTGGCTCAGCCCAAAGCGTTCCGCATTTTCAATTAGGATAATGGTGGCGTTGGGAACATCAACCCCTACCTCCACTACGGTGGTGGACACGAGTACCTGGAGTTCACCGGCCTTAAACCGCCGCATAACCTCTTCTTTTTCTTTACCTTTCATTTTACCGTGCAAAAGCCCCACCCGATACCCCCGCAAATCCTTCTCCCCAAGCCACTGGGCATACTGCACAGCGGGTTTCAGGCCTGTGTCCACCTCGCCTATCTCCACCAGAGGGCAGACAATATAGGCTTGCCGCCCCTCCTCCAACGCCTTGCAGACAAAGCTCAAAGCGCGTTCCCGCTTGGCGGAGCTGATAACCACGGTTTCCACCGGTTGTCGTCCGGGGGGGAGCTCGTCAATGGTGGATAGCTTTAGATCTCCATAGATTATAAGGGATAGTGTTCTTGGAATAGGGGTGGCGGAAAGCACCAATACATGGCAGTTCTCTGTCTTTTGGGATAGCTTTGTCCGCTGTGCCACACCAAAACGATGCTGTTCATCGGTAACCACCAATGCAAGGCGGTGAAAATCCACCCCTTCGGACAATAGCGCGTGGGTACCGATACACAAATCAACCTGGCCACTTAAAAGAGCCGCCTTAATCTGTCGCTTTTGTGCCATAGGTGTGGAGCCGGTAAGCAGTGCTAATTGCACACCAAAGGGAGAGAGCATCTTTTGCAAGGTGGAATAGTGCTGTTCTGCCAAAATCTCGGTAGGAACCATCACAGCAGACTGAAATCTATTTTTCCAGGTGTGGTAACAACATGCAGCCACTACAAGGGTTTTGCCTGAACCAACATCTCCCTGCACCAATCGGTTCATGGGAACACCACTGCACATATCGGATACAGCTTCCTGAATACACCGTAGCTGTGCATTGGTGGGGGAGAAGGGAAGTGGTGTAAAAAAGGAGGTCAAATCCACCTGGCTCATGGGCTCCATCACCCCAACAGTTCGCTGGGCGTTGAGAGTGGATAAGCAGATAGACAAGATCAGCAGCTCCTGAAAGATAAACCGATTGCGGGCAGCGTTAGCCTGCTTTAGATCCTTTGGGAAATGGATATGATCCATAGCAGTTTTGATGTTCGGCAGATGATAGGCTTCCAGCACCTGCCCCGGCAAGGGATCTGGCAGGTTGCCGGTAAAGACCAGTGCATCAGCTATATGTCGGCGTATTAAGGTGGAGGTAAGTCCAGCGGTTTGGGGATACACCGGCAAGATGCTGTGCTTTTGCGGTACCTGAAAAACAACCGGAGAGGACATCTGTCTGCGGAGAAAAGAACCGCTTATCTTGCCGTAAAAGATATACCACTCCTCTAATTTTAGGTTTTCCACCGTGTATTTGCTGTTGAAAATGGTGATTTCCATCTCACCGGAATGGTCGGCCGCAACCAGCTTAAACACTGAAAGCCCGCCGCGAATGCGCTGTTCCCGGCTTTTGCTTACAAGCTGCACCTGTACGGCACAGCTCTCGCCCACAGGTGCAGCAGCCACAGAGTATGGGCGGCTCAGATCGATATAGTCTCTGGGGAAGTGATACAGCAAATCTCCCACAGTGGCAATACCCAGCTTGTGGTATAGTGCCGCACGTTTTTCGCCTACCCCTTTTAGGTATTGAATATTGGTTTCCATTCCAGCCACCCCAGAGATCCCCCCTTTATCTTGTATATGATCTTAACACAAAAAGATGCCGCCTGTAAAGCTTGTTTACAGGCGGCACCGCTATTTTTTAAGTGTTGGGTGTATCTTGCCCTGTCCCTTGCTCGCTATCTTCTTCATCCGCTATTCGGTGAATGATAAACCCTTCTTTGCGCACATTTGCCATATCCTCGGGATACACAATATCCTTAGCTTCGGATAGTACATCAAAGCCGGAACGAGTTTTGGTATAGGTGCGTCGGTAGTCCAGTGGATTATATCGATGGAGATATTTCTCCCGGTACTTGCGGCTAACCCGCACACCCCGCAATGCAATTATCAGTGCCAATGGGATGAACACATATAAAATACTTGGAATGCCCTGGGGCTTGGTGGGGTCAATCCGCTGAACCCATTGTTCTTTTGGAGTTACACCATAGGCAGTGGCAACATCCAGCACCATGCATTTATAGGCTTTCAAAATTCCTGTAGAGTAGTTACCACTTTTAAAGTAGGGCGTTATAAATGTATTTTCTATCTCCTCCACCCGCTGAGGCAACAATACGGCTTCCAATCCCGACCCTACGGCAATATAGCTACGGTTGGTATCGCTCACTGCTACCAGCAGAGCACCTATGCCTTCCGGACCACCTATCTCCCATCCTTTCAGGATCTGTTGGGCAAACTCCTCCAGCTCCATTCCGGCGGTATGCTCAACGGTTAGCACCACCAGCTGAACGCTGGTTTCCTCCCACACATAGGCTGCAATATCGGATAGCTCTCGCCTGTGCTCCTGAAAAATAATACCGGCAAAATCATTTATATAGTAATTTTTACTGTGGGCAACAGGTGGCGCTGTGTGTGTGGTACCAAGCAACAATGTGCATAGCAGCAAGGTCAGTAGCAGTATAGCCGTTTTTTTCATACCAAAGTTCCCCCTACTGGTGGCCAGTATTTGTTTAGTTGTATTATACACCAGGCCGGTCACAGGGACAATAGAAATCAGCTTAGAATAGGTTTTTTAAGGAAGGCCTCTCAGACTCCCATATATGGGACACCTGCCAGGAGACACTGGATAGCTCTGCTGCCATTTCCGCAAAGTCCCCATGTCTGGCCAGAGGTTCCAACCGTGACACACTCAAGGTGATGCCGTCTATCTGTGCATGGCGCACAAAGTGCATCAATCGGCGCTCTTCTACCTCCCAGTATTTGCTAAGCTCTTTCACCAAACGCACCGTCTCCTCCTGATCCTCGTTGGTGCAGGCTTCCACAATGGCGTCAATATGGGTATGCATAGTTTCCCGCATATTGCCTACCTGATAAACAGTCCAGCCGCAGAAATACACCACAACAGCAAGTATGGCAGATGCAATTATAAACCGCTTCATTACTGATTATCACGCCCTTCCTTCACCGCCATGTAATACTGGGCTCGGCGGTTACAGGTAAATAGAAACACATCTTGGACAGTGAGTTTTTTTTCTTGTAGTATTTTTTCCAGCCATTGCTGGGTCTGATTACAGAACCGCAGGGCATCGGGCACCAAAACCCCATCGGAAATTACCGTAACTGCCGGCATATCCTCCTCCATATTGGCGGGAAGGTTCATCATCTGGGCGGTCACCGGTCGGGCCGAAAATTTGGGATAAACCGACAGAGTACCTGAAGTCTCTACAACTGCGAAAGCCACCTCTGCAATATCGAATATACCAGTACCTCTTAGCTGCTCATTGAGATCGTCTATGCTCCAACGCAAATTGCGCAGTTCTTTTTGGTCAATTTGTCCGTCCCGAACAATGATTATGGGGTTACCGGATATCAGTTTACGCAGTGCATTGCTTTTTAAAGTTAACATAGAAATAAACACTTCACAGCTAACCAAGGTGAAAATAGGCAGCAAGCTTCCCATCAGTGGAACATTGGTATCTTCTATGGATAATGTTGCAATATTGGATACCAAAAGCGTTA
>CAYNCW010000062.1:0-10833 GCA_964395635.1 uncultured Oscillospiraceae bacterium | reverse complement strand
AAAAAAATGCCAACTCAGATAGCATTTTCTGTTTGAATCATGTATAATAGTCCTCACAGCTTGCAGGGCCATGCCTTGCAGGCTGCCTGTGTTCGTTTTTTTACGGCATTTCAGAAAAAGAATAGGAGAGTAGCAAAAATGGACAACTTGTTTTTCATTGTACCCGCCTGTGCGGTTATTGCTCTGTTGTATGCATTGGGGCAGTCCCGCAAGGTGCTGGGGGCGTCGGAAGGCACCGACCGTATGGTGAAAATTGCGAATGCCATCCGTCAAGGAGCCAATGCGTTTTTAAAGCGGCAATATAGGGGTGTGGCCCTATTTTTTGTTGTGATGTTTGTGGTGCTGATGGTTCTGTCCTTTATGGGACTCGTAAACCGATTTGTGCCTTTCGCTTTTATCACAGGCGGATTCTTCTCCGGTATGTCTGGCTATGTGGGGATGAAGATTGCCACTGCGGCCAATAGCCGCACCGCATGGGCTGCCAACGAAAGCCTGAACAAGGGGCTGAACTTGGCCTTTTCTTCCGGTGCGGTTATGGGCTTTACTGTGGTGGGGCTTGGTCTTTTGGATTTGTCCATCTGGTTTACTCTGCTTAAATATGTATTTTTAGTGGGTATGGAGCCGGAAGCCCAGATCAGAGCAATCACCTCAGCAATGGTTACCTTTGGTATGGGTGCTTCTTCCATGGCGCTGTTTGCCCGTGTGGGCGGCGGTATCTTCACAAAGGCTGCCGACGTTGGTGCAGACCTGGTGGGTAAGGTAGAAGTGGGTATTCCTGAGGATGACCCGAGAAATCCCGCTGTTATCGCAGACAATGTTGGCGATAACGTCGGCGACGTGGCCGGTATGGGTGCTGACCTGTATGAGTCCTATATTGGATCCATCATTGCCAGCATGGCATTGGCAGTTGCTGCCGGTTACGGTTTGCGGGGGGCTTTGCTCCCTATGCTCATGGCAGCTATCGGCATGGTGTGTTCCTTGGTGGGTACATTCTTTATAAGATGTGGTGAACAAGCCAATCAGCGGGTATTGCTGTCGGCTCTGCGCAAAGGTACCTACATTGCGGCAATTCTTTGTGCCATTGTTGCTCTGCCTCTAATTTTTTATGTATTGCCCAGCAATCAAATGGGTGTATACATCTCGGTTATTTCCGGTTTGTTGGCCGGTGTGCTTATCGGCTACTTCACCGAGTACTATACTTCAGATACCTATAAGCCTACCCAGGATCTGGCAGATACATCCAAAACCGGTGCTGCTACTGTCATCATCGGTGGTATTGGTTTGGGTATGAAATCCACCGCTCTGCCGGTTGTTATCGTTGGCGCTTCGGTGTTGGTAAGCTATTTTGCAGCAGGCGGCGGTGCTAGCTTCAACGCTGGCTTGTTCGGCGTTGGTATCTCTGCTGTGGGTATGTTGGCTACATTAAGCATCACTCTGGCTACCGACGCTTACGGCCCTGTGGCCGACAATGCTGGCGGTATTTCCGAAATGGCTGGACTGGGAGAAGAGGTGCGCAACCGCACCGATGCTCTGGACAGCTTGGGCAACACCACTGCCGCTACAGGTAAGGGCTTTGCCATCGGCTCTGCAGCGCTGACTGCACTGGCACTGGTTGCAGCCTATAAGGATCAGGTAACCCTGATTAACCCCAACTTTAACTTCAACATAGAAGTAACCAATCCCCCAGTGTTGGTGGGACTGTTTATCGGTGGTGTCTTGCCCTTTGTATTCTCGGCTATGACTATGGAAGCAGTGGGACGTGCGGCACAAAGCATTGTTGTAGAAGTGCGCCGTCAGTTTAAAGAGATTGCCGGAATTATGGAAAGCAAGGCTGAGCCGGATTATGCGGCTTGTGTGGATATCTGCACCAAGTCCTCCCAGAAGGAAATGATTGCCCCTGCACTGACCGCCATTATTGTGCCTATCGCTGTGGGCTTGGTTCTGGGTGTCAACGGTGTTATCGGTATGCTGGCAGGTACTACTGTTACTGGTTTTGTTCTGGCTATTATGATGTCCAACGCAGGTGGTGCTTGGGACAATGCCAAGAAGTATATCGAAAGTGGACATTTGGGCGGCAAGGGTTCCGATTCCCATAAGGCGGCTGTTGTGGGCGATACCGTTGGCGATCCTTTCAAGGATACCTCCGGCCCTTCCATCAACATCCTTATTAAGCTGATTTCTACCGTGTCCATCGTATTTGCCAGTGTGGTCATGGCGGTTTCGCTGATTGGGTAATATACTATAGTGTTTTATTAGGGCTACCCATCAAATCTCTTTGGATTTGATGGGTAGCTTTTTCGTTTTTGTGGGGCGGTATATATGGCACCAATAGTGATGGTAGGGAATGGGAATGCGCCGCCAAAGGTTGCCTTTAGCTGTATTCTGCGTACGTGGTGAATATTGGGGCAGTTGAGGTTGTGGACAGCCCATGAGTGTGTTATAATACATGGTACGTGTAATTCAGCCTTTGGGGCAACGGTTTGGGAAAGGTTTAAACTATGGGAGCAGCACCGCTAAGAATTATCGGGATCGACCCCGGCTATGCCATTGTGGGATACGGTATACTGGATTACCGAAACAACCATTTTGGCGTGGTGGAGTATGGTGCGCTGCGCACCGAAGCAGGGCTTCGGTTCGAGCGCCGCTTGGAGCAGATTTACGATGAACTTTCGGTGATATTACAGCGACACAAGCCTGCTGTTATGGCGGTGGAGAAGCTGTTTTTTACCACCAACCAAAAAACCGGTATTGATGTGGCCCAGGCCAGAGGAGTGGTGCAGCTGTGTGCTGTCAAGCATGGTGTGGAGCTGTTTGAATACACCCCTTTGCAGGTGAAGTCCTCGGTGGTGGGATATGGCAAGGCGGAGAAGCAGCAGGTGATGCAGATGACCAAGATGCTGCTGGGGCTTGCCCAGGTGCCCAAGCCGGACGATACTGCCGATGCTTTGGCAATTGCCATCTGCCACGGCCATAGCGCAGGTTCTTCCTTACAAAATTTAGCCTATAGAATGAGGTAACCATATGTTTTACAGATTGCGGGGCACCTTGGTGTTTCGGGATATGCAGAGTGCAGCGGTGGAATGTGGCGGTGTGGCCTATCACTGCAAAACCACCCTGTCCACCTTAGCGGAACTGGGAAAGGTGGGAACGGAGGCTACCCTGTACACCTACCTCCATGTAAAAAACGAAGTGCTGGATCTGTTTGGATTTGCGGATCAGGGGGAGCTGAGCTGCTTTAAGATGCTCATTGGAGTGTCTGGGGTTGGCCCAAAAGCGGGGCTTTCTATCCTTTCCTCTATGTCGCCGGAGCGGTTTGCTCTGTGTGTGGCTTCGGGGGATTACAAGGCGATTACCGCAGCACCAGGTGTGGGGGCAAAGCTGGCCCAGCGAATTGTGTTGGAATTAAAAGACAAGGTGCAAGGGGCAGACATTGCCGGAGGTATTACCGAAGGGGTGGGCAGTGTGGCGATAGGCGCAGGCAATACCGGGGAGGCTATGAGCGCCCTAATGGTGTTGGGATACAGCCAGTCCGAGGCAGCATCTGTGGTTGCTAAGCTGGATCCCACTTTATCGGTGGAAGAGCTTATTAAGGGCGCGTTAAAAGGATTGGCAAAAAAGAATTAGTAGATCGACTACCGATTTACAATACATCTGTTTTGGAGAATGGTAATGGCCCAATACGATATGGAAATGGATTTTGAAAATCGCATGGTATCCCCCGACTTGCTGCCGGACGACAGTGAGGCGGAGTATTCCCTGCGCCCCAAAACCATGGGGGAATACATCGGCCAGGAAAAAGCCAAAGAGAATCTTTCGGTGTTTATCGAGGCGGCCAAGCTTCGGGGAGATGTGTTGGATCATGTGTTGCTGTATGGCCCTCCCGGCCTTGGCAAGACCACATTGGCGGGCATTATCGCCAACGAAATGGGGGTTAATCTGCGGGTGACCTCCGGCCCGGCTATCGAAAAGCCGGGGGACTTGGCAGCGCTGCTCACCAATCTTTCCCAAGGGGATATTCTGTTTATTGATGAGATTCACCGCCTTTCCCGCCAGGTGGAGGAAGTGCTCTATCCCGCTATGGAGGACTTTGCTTTGGATATTATCATCGGCAAAGGCCCTTCCGCTCGGTCGATCCGCATCGACCTGCCCCGGTTTACCTTGGTGGGGGCCACCACACGGGCAGGACAGATTACCGCGCCGCTACGGGATAGGTTTGGTGTGGTGCTGCGATTGGAGCTGTACAGTGCCAAAGAGCTGGCCACCATAATCACCCGCAGCGCCAAGATTCTGGAGATACCCTGTGAGGGAAATGGGGCGGAGGAGCTGGCAAAGCGCAGCAGGGGAACCCCCCGTATCGCTAACCGGATGCTTAAACGGGTGCGGGATTTTGCCCAGGTGTTGGGGAATGGGGTGATTACCCAGGAGATTGCTGCCCAAAGCCTGGACAGGCTGGAGGTAGATGCTCTGGGGTTAGATGCTATAGATAGAAGGATGCTCACAACCATTATCCGCAATTATGGCGGTGGGCCGGTGGGGTTGGATACTCTGGCGGCTGCTGTGGGAGAAGAATCGGTTACACTGGAGGATGTTTGCGAGCCCTTTCTCATGCAGATAGGGTTTTTGTCCAAAACCCCCAGGGGACGGGTGGTTACCGATTTGGCCTATCATCATTTGGGGTTACCTCTTACTAAGAGTGCGGATTTTGGCCAGTTGAGTCTGTTGGGAGACAAGGAAACATAGTGCCGTACTTTATATGAAATACAGGTTTCTGAGTGCCAATCTGGTGTTTACCTGCATAAAATGGGCTATAGATGCTTTATTCCAGGTAAAAAGGAGTAATTTATGGGAAGAATATTTGGTACCGACGGCGCCAGAGGGGTTGCCAATACCGAGATTAGCTGCAAACTGGCCATGAATATCGGCAGAGCTGCAGCAATGGTGTTGGCGGAGCGTATCGGCAAAAACCCCAGGTTTATCATAGCAAAGGATACCCGGATATCCTCAGATATGCTGGAGGCAGCGATCACCTCCGGGCTGTGCTCGGTGGGGGCAGATGTGGTGCAGGCTGGAGTAATGCCTACCCCGGCGGTGTCCTACTTAATTGCCAACGGCCATGCAGATGGGGGGATTATGCTCTCAGCCTCCCACAACCCTTATGAGTTTAACGGCATCAAGGTGTTTGGTCAGGGTGGGTTTAAGCTAACCGACGACGAGGAGTTTGAAATCGAAGAGATTATTCTGGATCAAACCAAACCCTATTCCATTCGGTGGGGATGGGAGCTGGGACGGATTTACCGAAATGAAAAGCTGGTGGACGAGTATGTAGCATATCTGGCTGAAGAGGCTGGTGGAGATCTTACCGGGCTGCGAATTGCAGTGGACTGCTCCAACGGCAGTGCCAGCGCCACAGCCGCCAAGCTGTTTGAAAAGCTGGGGGCGACAGCTACTATCCTGGCGGATCAACCCAACGGTATCAACATCAATCGGGATTGTGGCTCCACCCATATTCACAAATTGGCGGAGTTTGTAAAAGAAGGCCAATTTGATGCCGGTGTGGCATTTGATGGGGATGCCGACCGCTGCATTGCAGTGGACGAGCGAGGCGAGATTATTGACGGCGATGTAATCATGGCCATTTTGGCCACCGACATGAAGGCCCAGGGAGAGCTAAAGGACAACACGCTGGTTGCCACCGTCATGAGCAACCTGGGGCTATTTAAATTTGCAGAGCAAAACGATATTCATGTGGTGGTAACCAAGGTTGGGGACCGGTATGTGTTGGAGGAGATGCTCAAGAAGGGCTACTCCCTAGGGGGGGAACAGTCCGGCCATGTGATTGTGCTGGATCATATGAAAACCGGTGACGGCCAGCTTTCGGCCATTCGACTGCTGAGTGTGCTGCGGCGCAGTGGCAAGAAGCTCAGCCAGCTTGGGGCGGTTATGCAGGTCTATCCACAGGTGATGAAAAACATACGGGCAGATTCGGTAATGAAATCGGCACTGAAGGTGGACGCCGGTGTGGAGAAGATTATAGCCGACGCCCAGCATCAGCTAAAGGGGGACGGGCGGATTCTGGTCCGTGCTTCGGGAACCGAACCGGTTATCCGGGTGATGATTGAAGGTAAGGATAAACAGGAAATTGATGCGCTGGTAAGCCAGGTGGCAGAGGCGCTGGAGGAAAGGCTCAGTCAAAATGAGGACTGCAAGAAACTGGAAGGATTTTGAGGTTATTGATACCTCTGACGGGGAGAAGCTGGAGCGGTGGGGGAAATATACCCTTATCCGCCCAGATCCCCAGGTGATTTGGAAGACCCAAAAACCTGAAGTGTGGGATAAGGCGGATGCTCGGTATCTGCGCTCTGCCACCGGTGGAGGGCAATGGGAAAACCGTTCGCTCCCCCAAGAAGAATGGCAGATTGGGTATGGTCAGTTGCGGTTTCGTATCCAGCCCACCGGCTTTAAGCATACCGGGCTTTTTCCTGAACAGGCGGTGAACTGGGACTGGATGGCGGAGAAAATCTCCGATAGCCATCGTCAGATAAAGGTTCTCAACCTATTTGCCTACACCGGTGGAGCCACCTTGGCTTGTGCCAATGCAGGGGCCAGCGTCTGCCATGTAGACGCCTCCAAGGGGATGGTCAACTGGGCAAAAGAGAATGCTGCTTTGTCTGGCCTTGGGGACAAGCCTATTCGCTGGATCGTAGACGATTGTCAGAAGTTTGCCGAACGGGAGATCCGCCGGGGCAATAGGTATGACGGTATTATCATGGATCCACCCTCCTACGGCCGGGGGCCGGGGGGAGAGATTTGGAAGTTGGAGGATGCGGTTTACCAGTTGGTGGCGCTGTGTGCCCAGCTGTTATCCGATGATGCACTGTTTTTCCTGCTCAATTCCTACACCACCGGGCTTTCGGCTTCGGTGATGGCCTATATGCTGGGGGTTGCTATCCAAAAGCAGCGGGGCGGTAATGTGAGCGCCGATGAAATCGGGCTACCGGTGAAGGAAACCGGGTATACATTACCCTGTGGCAGCACCGCAATCTGGCAAAGTACTAAAGACTAGGGGATAACCAAGTGGACAAGATTATAGCTTGTGAGCAGATTACATTTGCATACAACAGCCCGGAGGAACAACCGGCTGTGCCAGTGCAGAACATTCTGCAGGGGCTGGATTTTCAGGTAGAGCGAGGCAGCTTTGTAACAGTGCTGGGGCATAATGGGTCGGGAAAATCCACCTTGGCCAAGCATTTTAACGCTATCTTGCTGCCACAGGGCGGCAGTGTGTATGTCAATGGGCTGGAAACAAAAATAGAAGAAAATCTACTGGAGATCCGCAGCCATGTGGGTATGGTGTTTCAAAACCCCGACAACCAGATTGTAGCCACTATTGTAGAAGAAGACGTGGCCTTTGCTTTGGAAAACATGGGGGTACCCTCTCAGGAGATTCGCCAGCGGGTGGATGATGCGCTGCGATCGGTGGGGATGTACGACTACAGGCTAAGAGCGCCCCATCAGCTTTCAGGGGGGCAAAAGCAGCGGGTGGCCATTGCGGGGATTATTGCAATGCGCCCGGACTGTATTGTACTGGACGAGCCCACAGCCATGCTGGACCCCAGGGGACGACGGGAGGTTATGGACACCATTAAGGAGCTCAACCGCGCCTATGGCATTACGGTGGTGAATATTACCCACTTTATGGACGAGGCGGCCAAAAGCGACCGTGTTGTGGTGATGGATGGCGGAAAGATATTGCTGGACGATATCCCGGAAAAGGTGTTTGCCCAGGTGGAGCTTTTAAAATCGGTGGGGTTGGATGTGCCACAGGCCACAGAACTTATCTATCGGCTGCGGCAGGAGGGGTATGACCTGCCCCCAGAGTGCATTACCGCAGAGGACTGTATAGCAGCGCTGTGTAGGCTGCTGGGGTAGCTGTGGAAACCTAGGGTTTGGTGCCGCCCAAAGTGGTACTATGCGAGATTTGGAGGAAGATGCGTTGTCCATAATCAAGACCGAGAACCTGACCTATATTTATTCCGCCGGTACGGTGTTTGAAAAGGCGGCTGTTCAGAATATTAACCTGGAGATTGAGAAGGGGGAGTTTGTGGGGATCATCGGCCATACCGGGTCGGGGAAATCCACCCTTATTCAACATCTCAACGGCCTTTTGCGCCCCAGTTCCGGCAAGGTGTATATCGACGGGGAGGATATTTGGGAAAAGCCCAAGGAGATTCGCCGGTTTCGGTTTAAGGTGGGCATGGTGTTTCAGTATCCCGAATACCAGTTGTTTGAGGAGACGGTGTTTAAGGACATCGCTTTTGGGCCCAAAAATATGGGGCTTTCTGCCGAAGAAGTGGAGGAGCGGGTTTGGGAAGCCGCTGCTGTTGTGGGGCTTGGAGAAAAGCATATGCAAAAATCCCCCTTTGAGCTTTCCGGTGGCCAGAAGCGGCGGGTGGCCATTGCCGGTGTGATGGCAATGCGGCCGGATGTGCTGATATTAGACGAGCCCACTGCCGGGCTGGATCCCAGAGGACGGGATAGGATACTCAGCGAGATACAACAGTATCATGGAGAGGGTAAAAACACCGTACTGCTGGTTTCCCACAGCATGGAGGATGTTGCTAAATACGCCAAAAAGGCGCTGGTGATGAACCAGTCCAGCGTGTATTTGTACGATGATGTGGAGAAGGTATTCTCCCACGCCAAGGAAATACAAGAAATGGGGCTTTCGGTGCCTCAGATCACCAATATTTGCATGGCACTGCACCAAAAGGGGTATCCAATAAGCCCCGAGACCTTTACCATCGACCAGGCGGCGAATCAGCTGTTGGCGTTGCTGCGTAGATAGTTACGAAAATTCCTGTGGCTTGTGGTAATATAGCCGCAGTATAGAGAATACTGGAGGATTCCCGCTGTGCTTAAGGATATAACCATCGGTCAATACTTTCCCGGAAATTCCCCCGTACACCGGTTGGACCCCCGCATGAAGCTGGTGTTTACTGTGGTGTATGTGGTAATGCTGTTTGTTGCCACCAACCCCTATGCTTTGGCAGTGGGGATTGCATTTTTGCTGATTGTGTATCCAGTGTCCCGAATACCGGGGAGAATGGTGCGCAAAAGCATTAAGCCAATTGTGCCGATTATACTCTTAACCGGTATACTTAATATGTTTTTTATCGACGGCAACACCCTGGCTCAATGGTGGATCTTTCGTATCACCGATAAAGGGGTGCTTACCGCTATTCTTATGAGTGTTCGGATTATCTGCCTAATTGCCGGAACATCACTGCTCACCTATACCACCTCCCCCATTGCCCTCACCGATGGGATAGAGCAGCTGTTTTCGCCGCTGAAACGGGTAAAGGTGCCGGTGCATGAGGTGGCTATGATGATGACCATTGCCCTGCGGTTTATTCCCACTCTCATTGAAGAAACCGATAAGATTATGTCCGCCCAAAAGGCAAGGGGAGCGGATTTGGAATCGGGGGGGATTATGCAGCGAATTAAGGCATTGATTCCTATTTTGATTCCACTGTTTGTCTCGGCGTTTCGCCGGGCGGAGGAGCTGGCACTGGCTATGGAGTGTCGCTGCTATCACGGCGGAGAGGGCAGAACCAGAATGCATGTGCTGCAACTGCATGGTGTAGATTTCACCGCATCGGTGTTTATGGCTGTGTGTTTGGCGGCAGTGATTACCGCCAATATCCTGGCACCGAGGATGCTGTAATGGAGCGCAATCTGTTATTGACCTTGCAGTTTTGTGGTAGCCGGTACCATGGCTTTCAGGTGCAAAAGAATGCTGTAACTGTTTGTCAGGTGGTGCAGGATGCCATAGAGAAAGTGTTTGGCAGCCGGTTGGATGTAAAGGGGTGCTCCAGAACCGATACCGGGGTGCATGCGCTGATGTACTGTATGTCCATGCGGTGCTGGATGGGGATTCCCTGCGATAAGCTGGTGTATGCCCTAAATCAGCATCTGCCGGAGGATGTGGTGGTGACCTACTGCAAGGAGGTCCCCCTGGAGTTTCATGCACGGTACAGTGCAATGGGCAAAGAATATATCTACAAAATACACAATTCCCGCATTGGGGATCCTTTTTCGCCAAATCTCCGGTACCGATACGGGTATCCTTTAGATGAGGCGTTTTTGGACAAGCAAGCCAAGGCGTTTATTGGTACCCATGATTTCTCCGCATTTCAGTCCAAGGGCAGTGATGTGGAGGATACGGTGCGTACCATCTGGGACTTTTCGGTTACTCGCCAGGGGGATCAGGTGGCGTTTGTTGTGCGGGGAGACGGCTTTTTGTACAACATGGTGCGGATTATGGTGGGGACGCTGGTGTATATTGCCATGGGCAAAATTGCACCGGGAAGTATCCCGGTGATTTTAGCCTCCAAGGATAGGGCACAGGCCGGTAAAACCATGCCAGCCTGTGGGCTGTATTTAAGCAAGGTGTTTTATCCGGAGTAATTGTGGTGCCTATAGGGGAATTATTTTTCGGGTAGGGACAGGTGGTAGTTTGTAGGGGCGAGCTGTGCTCGTCCGGTAGCTTAGGGTATACAACTCATGCCACAATGATAGGTACTGCTGTAGCCATAGGTATGCAACGGACGACCAAAGGTCGCCCCTACAATTTGTGCAGAGCAGGTGGCTAGCAATTGGCGGACGGTAGGGGGTTGGGATAGAGCACCCCCGTACCCCTCCGCCGAAATGCAGAGCCCCAAAAGCCAAAACCAAGCGCAGCCCACACTACCCCCACCCCGTAACCGCCACAGCGGCGCAGCCGGGAGGGCTAGTTTTCTTTTGCCTTCTTTTCTTTTCCGCCAATAAAAGAAA